>CAIUAC010000269.1 GCA_903896985.1 uncultured Sandaracinus sp. | reverse complement strand
TCCTACGGCATCAACCTCACGCAGTCGGTGACCTCGAGCGACTCGACCATCGCCGGCTGCACGCTCGACCAGAACGCGTCGATCGCCATCCTCGCCAATTCCTCGTCGAGCGCGCGCACCGTCACCGTGACGAACTCCATCATCACGAACAACGGCTATGGCCTCTATCGCAACTCGACGGGGACGTTCATCGCCAACTACAGCGATGTCTGGAACAACCCCTCTGGCAACTACTTCAACGGCGCGGGACCCGGCGCCGGTTCGATCAGCGCGAACCCGCAATTCGTGAGCGCCACCGACCGGCACCTGCAGGGCTCGAGCGTCGCCATCGACGCCGGCACAGCCACCGGCGCCCCGACGACCGACCTCGAGGGGCGCACTCGCCCCCTCGACGGCAACGGCATCGGCGGCGCGCAGCACGACATGGGCGCGTACGAATACGCGCTGATGGTCTTCTGCGGCGACGGCGTCCTACAGGCCGGCGAGGCTTGTGACAGCGGCCTCGCGAATGGCACCTACGGCGCGTGCAACTCCACCTGCACCGCCCTCGGGATTCGCTGCGGCGACGCGACCCGAAACGGCCCCGAGGAGTGCGACGACGGCAACGCGATCAACACCGACGCCTGCACGAACACCTGCCTGAACGCCCGCTGCGGCGACGGCTTCGTGCAGGGCGCGGAGGGCTGCGACGACGGCAACGCCATCAACACCGACGCCTGCACGAACACGTGCACGCTCGCGCGCTGCGGCGACGGCTTCCGGCAGGGCGCCGAGCAGTGCGACGACGCGAACACCTCGAACGGCGACGCGTGCACGAACGCCTGCCGCGACGCGGTCTGCGGCGACGGCTACACGTACGTCGGCGTCGAAGCCTGTGACGACGGCAACGCCGTCAACACCGACGCTTGCTCGAACACCTGCGTCGGCCCGGTCTGCGGCGACGGCATCGTCCAGGTCGGCGAGGCCTGCGACGACGGCAACACGGTCGACACCGACGCTTGCTCCAACGCGTGCCGCACCGCGACCTGCGGGGACGGCATCACGCAAGCGGGCGAGCAGTGCGACGACGCCAACACCGTCAACGACGACGCGTGCTCGAACGTCTGCACGCTCGCGCGCTGCGGCGACGGGATCCGGCAGAGCGGCGAGGCCTGCGACGACGGCAACACGACCAACACCGACGCCTGCTCCAACACCTGCAACACCGCCCGCTGCGGCGACGCCATCCTCCAAGCGGGCGAGGAGTGCGACGACGGAAACACCGTCGCGAACGACGCGTGTACGGCCTCCTGCACCACCGCGCGCTGCGGGGACGGAATCACGCAGACCGGAGTAGAGGACTGCGACGACGCCAACACCTCCAACACCGACGCTTGCGTCGACTCCTGCGTGGCCTCCGCGTGCGGAGATGGCTATTTGCGCGTGGGAGTCGAGGCCTGCGACGACGGAAACACCGTCGACGGCGACGGCTGCAGCGCCGCCTGCGCCCTCGCGAGCTGCGGAGACGGCGTGGTGCAGGCGCCCGAGGCTTGCGACGACGGCAACGCGTCCAACCTCGACGCGTGCCTCTCGACGTGCCTCCTCGCGAGCTGCGGAGACGGCTTCCGGCACGTCGGGGCCGAGGCTTGCGACGACGGGAACGGCGACGACACCGATGTGTGTCTGTCCACCTGCCAGAGCGCGAGCTGTGGAGATGGCTTCGTCCTCGCGGGAGTCGAGCAGTGCGACGACGCGAACGGCGAGGACACCGACGCCTGCCTGACGAGCTGTGAGCTCGCGCTCTGCGGAGACGGCTTCGTGCAGGCGGGAGTCGAGACCTGCGACGACGGCAACACCGCGGCGGGCGACGGCTGCAGCGCGTCGTGCACGGCGGAGGAGCCGACGCTCGACGGCGGCACTCCCGACGCCGGTGCGCTCGACGGCGGCGCCGAGCCCGATATGGGCTCGACCCCCGACGCAGGCGCCGAGCTCGACGCCAGCGTGACGCCGATTCTGCCGCGCGACAGCGGTGGCTGCGGCTGCCGCGTGGCGCCTGCGCCCGACGGCGACGGCGGAGCGGGCGCGCTCGCCGTGCTGCTCGGAGTCGCTGGGCTGCTCGGCGCGCGCCGCCGGCGTCGCTGAGCGCGCTCGCGCTTCAGATCAGAAACGGGAGGAGCGCTCGGCGCTCCTTCGGGTAGTCGGGGAACTTCGCGCGATACCACCGATGATTCGCCACCGCGCGCGGCGCGAGGTTGGCGACGGTGTAGAGCGCGAACGCGAGCCCCGGGAGGGACCAACTCGCGAGCGCGAAGCCCGTCCACTCGAGCATCTCCCCAAAGTAATTGGGGCAACTGATGAAGCGATAGAGCCCGCCATAGGGGATCTTGTAGCCAGTCTCGCCAGGTCGGCGCAGGCGCATCAGCACGGTGTCCGCGTGCTGATTGATCCCAAAGCCGACGAGGAAACACGCCGCGCCCGCGAGAAAGCGCGGGTCCGTGAGCCAGTCGACCGGATAACAGCCCAGCTCCGACACCCACCGCGCGTTGACGTAGGCGTTGAGCGTGTTGAACACGACGGCCAGCGCGACGATCGACAGCGGCGTCGTCTTGCCCGCGGCGCGGATCCGAAACGGAAACACGAACGTCCGCGTGACGTAGTGCAGCTGCCAGAGAAAGAGCAGCCCGAGCGGACCCGGCTGAAAGCGGTGCCGCCCGAGAAAATACACGAACGCCCAGAGCCCGACGGCCGGCAGTTCCATCAGCACCCACGCGAGCCGCTGGTTGATCGCCGGGCCCCAGCCGCCGCGCACATGGCGTCCATACGGCGCCGTGACGAACCAGAGCGCGGCGAAGGTGAGCGCGCCGAGCGCGAAGTGCGCGGTCAGCGCGTAGCCGTGAAGCTCGGGTTCCGTCATGGGCCGCGGAGCCTACCGGATGTTCGGCTAGGCCGCGCGACGCGGCGCGGATAGAGTCCCGCCCATGCTGCCCCGCGAGGTCCTCGGAGAGTCCGTCACGCCCGACGGCCTGCCGCTCACGCTGACGCGCGAGGGCGTCGCGCTCGTCGTGCGCGTCGACAACGTCCCGCTGATGTCGAGCCGCGTCCACGGCTCGGAGGAGGCGCTCGCCGAGGTCGGCTGTGACGGCCTGCGCGAGCACGCCGGCGCGCGCGTCCTGGTCGGCGGGCTCGGCATGGGGTTCACGCTGCGCGCAGTGCTCGACGCGCTCGGCGCCGACGCGGAGGTCGTCGTCGCGGAGCTCCTGCCGAGCATCGTGGAGTGGAACCGCGGCCCCCTCGGCCCGCTCGCAGGAGCCCCGCTCGACGACCCGCGCACGCGCCTCGTCGTCGGCGACGTCATTGGCCTGGTGAAGCGCTCACCGAGCGCCTTCGACGCGATCTTGCTAGACGTCGACAACGGGCCAGAGGCGTTCACCGTCGCGTCGAACGCCTGGCTCTATGGCCCCCGCGGGTTGGGCGCGTTGCGAGCCGCGCTGCGCCCGTCGGGCCGCCTCGTCGTCTGGTCAGCCGTCGAGAGCGAGCCATTCCAGCGCGCCCTGCGCGCCGCGGGATTCTCGGTCTTGGTGCAGCCCGTGCGCGCGCGGGGGGCCGTGCGCAAAGGGTCGAGACACTGGCTCTTCCTCGGGCGCCGCGAGGGCTGACCCACACCCGCGCTGGCGAGTACGAGCCTCAGCTCCAGGTTCGCCGGAGCAGCCACGCCTTGGCTGTTTGGGTGAGGAGCACATAGCCGAACAGCGTCGCGGCGAGGTACGGCCAATAGAGCAGCGGCAGCGCCGTGAAGCCGAGGTAGCGCCCGGGCAGCGTGTACGGCAGCGCGATCCCGACGACGATGATCACCAGGCTCGTCGCGAGCAAGAAGCCAGACGGGCGGCTCTGCAAGAACGGGAGCTTGTTCGTGCGGATGATGTGAATGATCAGCGTCTGGGTCAGCAGACTCTCGACGAACCAGCCTGTCTGAAAGAGGCTCGCGCTGTGCGCGGCGGCGGCGGGCGAAGACACATCCCAACAGCGAAACACATAGAGCATCAGAAAGTACGTGGAGTAATCGAAGATCGAGGAACACGGCCCGATGAACACGATGAAGCGCGTCAGCTCCTTGATATCCCATGCACGCGGACGCTGCAGTTGCTCAGCGTCGACGGTGTCTGTCGGGATCGCCGTCTGACCGAGATCGTAGAGCAGGTTGTTCGCGAGGATCTGCAGCGGCTTCATCGGCAAGAACGGCACGAACACGCTCGCGCCGAGCACGCTGAACATGTTGCCGAAGTTGCTCGACGCGCCCATCCGCACGTACTTGACGATGTTCGAGAACACCTTGCGCCCTTCGAGCACGCCCTCGTCGAGCACGAGCAGCGACTTCTCGAGCAGGATGATGTCCGCCGACTCCTTCGCGATGTCGACGGCGGTGTCCACGCTGATGCCGACGTCGGCCGCGTGCAGCGCCGGCGCGTCGTTGATGCCGTCGCCGAGAAAGCCGACGGTGTGCTTACGCGAGCGCAGCGCCTCGATGATCCGCTGCTTGTGCCCGGGCGACACGCGCGCGAACAGCGTCGTCCGCTCGGCGGCGTCGGCGAGCTCCTCGGCGGTCAGCTTCTCGACGGCGTCCCCGAGCAGCACGTGCTCTGTCGCGAGCCCGACCTCGGAGCAGAGCTTGCGCGCGACGAGGTCGTTGTCGCCCGTGATCACCTTGACCGCGACGCCGTGCCCGGCGAGCGCGGCGATGGCGGCGCGCGCGCTCTCCTTCGGCGGATCGAGGAACGCGACGTAGCCCTCGAGCACGAGGTCGCGCTCGTCCGCCTTGCCGTACGGCGTCGCGTGCGCGGCGACGACGCCGTGCGCGGGGCCATCCCTCGT
>CAIUAC010000268.1 GCA_903896985.1 uncultured Sandaracinus sp. | reverse complement strand
CGACAGGGGACGTTCTGGAGGCCGTGATTCGGTGAGGTCGTTTGACGGTGTGGCTCATCACAACGAGACGCAGCGGTTGCGCGAGCGCCTCCCGCTCGCCCGGTCAGGACTGACCTCGAGCAAATATGTAGGTACCCGCGGCGAAGCGACGAGCACCTTGGGCGCGGCCTCCGCTCGCGCTCGTCCCGCCTCCGCGGGTCCATTTGATGAGGTCCGTCGATGTCTTGGCGGGGCATCCATCGCAAAGAAGGCCGACGACATCCGCAGCGAGCCATTTGCCTGTTCCCCGGCACAGGGGCGCTGCGCCTATCCAGGCGATCCTTGTGATGAAGACCTGCCCTGTGAGCCTGCAGGAATGCCCCCGTGAAGGTCAGCAGCCTGCAGTAGACGGACTGTGTAGACGTCCGCTCAGGCGTGGTCGCTGAGCGTTGGTCCCCGCGGTCTGGCGCGCGCTTCAATCACACCCATACCCGTTCTGGAACCAGTGGGCGTATTCACGCATCCTTGCGCGCTGTGCGTCATTGGCAACGCGCGTACACGTTGAAGCGGCGGCGTCGCCCCATCGGTGCTCGGCGCAGTCGTTCGGGTTGTAGCCATCGCTCAGAAAGTTGGGCTCGTTCAGCACGCTCGAGAGGGTGCGGGTGCGCGGCGTTCCGCTACTCCCCTGGTATTGGATCACCAGCTCGCGGCCGACGGATGCGTACTGCGCCGCCAGATCGTCTCTGATGGTCAGTGGGCCTCGGGGCAGCACGAACCGCTCGGGGTGGCGCAGCACCGCCTCGGGGAACCCTCGGACCAGGTTCACTGCGACCATCAGGCGCAGATCGCGGCAGATCGTCGCGAGGTCCTCCCACACTCCCGCGCTCTGGAAGACGCCGTCGCCGGGGGGCATCGCCACGACCTCGCCGGGATGGGCCTGAAACCACGTCTCGCCGACGTCGGTCATGTGAGCGCGGAACACGAACATCTGGTGCACGGTCTCCAACTCGGTGCGATAGGCCGCCAGCGCGTTGCGCGGCGCCGGCGCGAGCAGCGCGTCCATCCGGTCGTAGAACTCGACTGAGGACATCGCGCTCTGCTCGTACGAAAGGGGGGCGCCCGGCGCGTCCACCTCCAAGTCCGCGTTCGTCACGAGGCTGTGAGGCCAAGCGTCGCGGCGAAATGGCCGAAACGCCTTGAACCCTGCGCCGGCGTGCGCCCCCGCGGTGGTGAACACGAACGAGCCAGGCCAAAAGCGCTTGAGCGTCACGTAGCCGCCGGGCTGCGCGTCGATGGCCAACAAGACTCGACTGCCGTCCTCGGCTCCCTCTAGCCACCGCACGACCATGAGCACGTGGCCGTGCGGGTCCACGTACACGGTGCCTGGCCGCAGAGACTCTCTCGTGACGGCCACCGGATAGAGCAGGCTCTGATCCGCCCAGTGGTCCTCTCTCAGATTCGAGGTGTCGACATAGACGCCCATGAGCCGAAAGTGCCCCCGTAGCCGGTCCAGACTAGAGTCTGGTTGGAGGGGGTGATATCCGAGCGCGATGCCGCCAGAGGCCTCTCCTTCGCAAGACGAGAGTCCGGGTTCCGCTGCGTCGCAGCGAAGATAGCCACCTGGCAAACCGAGCTTCCAGGCGAAGTAGGTGCGGACATATGCGGGGAGGTCCGCGCAATCCGGCTGCAGGTTGAGCCCGCCTTCGGACGGTGGGAGGTCCTCTCCCGCGCCACGATGATTCCAGAGGAAGTTGCGGATCCGGTCGGCCGTCGCGAGGCTCAGCGTCACCCACACTCTGCCTTCGAGTCCTCCAAAGACCGTCGTCACCCACGCGGAGAACAAGGCCTCCATACCCGGCGTCCAGACGCGGACCGGGAGAGCGGGTGCGTCACCCGGCCCGACCCAAAACGGCTGCTCGGCGAGGGGGGCAGCCCCTCGTGTCAAACGTGCCAGCCAGCGTCCCGGCGAGGGCGCGGTCCAGTCTGCGGCGTAGAGAAAGGGCCCAAGGCCGCTTCCCCCGATGCGGGATAGCGCGGGTCCAGCGACGCTGTGTCCCGCACGGTCAGTGAATCCAACCGCGATGCCGTCGAGCGCCTCCCACGAGGCCACTCGGACTCTCATGGGGGCAGCGGGTTCCCGCTGCACATACGGACTCACCACCATGCCGACTCGCTCGGCGGTGCGATTGCGGGCTGAAGGGCCCAGCGCGCGGGGCGGTGAAGGAGGCGGATGCCTGAGCGCAGGAGGCGGAGGCCTGAGCACGGGAGACCGATGCCTGAGCGCAGGAGGCGTCCCCTCTGCTGCGAGTTCGGCGCGCAGCGCTGCGTTTTCCTCAGTGGGCGCGGAGTGCGCGAGGCTGCGTCGGCGCTCGCTCAAGGCGGCATGCGTCAGCCGGGCGATGCGCGTGCGGAGTCGCTCGAGGACGCGTCGAAGCGCTTGGGTGTCCGAGTCCGCAGGCGAGCCGACGAGCAGCGCGGAAGTGCGCAGAATTTCGCGCCGCGCCTCGCGGATGGTGGCCCACGGAGGCGCGCCGACTGGGACGTCCGCGAGGCTGTCAGCCAAGGACGGCGGGAGCGTACCCAGCAGCGCCGTGAGGCTGGCGAGGTCCTCCACTGAGGGCCATCGGCTCGGGGGCCCGTCGCGGAGGAACGTCCGCACCAGCGCGTGCCCGCCGGGCGTGGCCGCGAGCGTCGCAGCGGTGAAGCCCCGCTTCCGCAGGCCCGCGCGCACCCACGCTTCGAAACGACGCAGCTCCGGTAGGGTCAGCATCTCCTCCACGCGCGTGAGGAGCGCGCTGACGTCGCGGTGGGCGGCGTCACGCCGCAGCGCCGCGCACGTGGTCGCGAGCGGCGCGTCGTCGAGGAGTCGAGTGAGGCTCTCGCAGACGCCGACGAGGGTTTGTGGGCGCTCCAAGTCCTCGCGCTGCAGCCAGTCGCGCGTCTCTTGTCGAAGGGCCTCCTCGACGAGCGCGGCCACGCGTCGTCGCGCGAGCGCGCTATCGGATGCGAAGCAACCGCCGAGCGACGTCCCGCAGCGCCCGGCGAGGCGGCTCTGGAGCCCGCCCCAATTCCTCGCGGCGATGAGCCCATCGAGACCGTGAAGGTCGAGCGCAGCGTCCGAGGGACCGGGCGAGTCGTGCGCGCTCGCCTCGCGCGGCTGCTGGGCCCGCGCCGTGCCGTGGAAGGGCGCAGCGACCACGAGACTCACGCCGAGCAACAGCGGCGCCGTGAACAGTCGGCCTACGAGGGGACGCGTTGGCAGTCGTCCGCGGTTTCTTCGAAAATGCGCGGCGTCGGGCGCGCGCGGCGCATGCCTTCCCAACGCCTGCGTCTTGTGGTGCGGCACTCGGCAGGCGCGTATCACGCTTTCGGCCGTTTCGGGGATTGTCCTAGAAGGCCGGATCGTCGCGGCCCGGCAGCGGCGCCCGTAGTTGCTGCAAGCGACCCCTCGCGCAGGGCCGTCAGCGCCCGCGCGTGGGCTGCTGCGGCTCGCGTTCGGGTGAGGTCGACGAGCTGAGCGGCTGCGCAGAGCGCGGCCTGGGAGCGGTCACCCCAACGCCGGGAAGGTCGCGCCGCGCTACGGGCCGCCGAGCTGCCACTGGCCCATCAGCTGCTCGTTCGCGCACGCCGCGCTGAGCTGCCCCTCCGAGCACGCGGTGCCGTAGAGTCGGCGTATCTCGGGGAGGTCGGCGGTCGGATCCGCCGCGCCGCGCAGGCGTGTCGCGCGGCGCTCGCAGCTCATCCAGTCGGAGCGCTCGCACGCGGTCTTCTCGAGCTGCACGGCGCGGTCGTGTCGCGCGGGTGCGCCGAGCGCGAACCATCGCTCGGCGAGCTGGCCGCACGCCTGCGCGCTGCCCGCCGTGCACGCGCGGTCGTAGGCGGCGTCGGCGTCGGCGGTGGACGCGCCGTCGCGGTCGAGCGCCCGCGCGAAGGCGAGACACGCCTCCGGTGCGGCTGAGTCATCGGGGGACGAGCAGCGCTGTGCGAGCGCGGTGCGCTCCTCGGAGGGCAGCAGCTCGCCGTCCCACCGCCGGCGCGGCGGTCGAGCGGGCTCGAGCCGCGCACCCGGGAGCTCGGAGACACGGACGTCGTAGAGCGCCGCGGCGGCCGCGGGGATCGTGTAGACGAAGAGCCCGGAGGCGGGGCAACTACGGTCGAGCCAGAGGCCGTCGCTCTCCGTGAGCGCCGTCCGCTCGAGGGACGGAATCGCGACGCGCGTCACGGCGGCGTCGGGGCTTGCGTCGGCGATGCGTGCGAAGGTCAGCGCGACGTGAGGCGGGCCGAGCGCGTCGAAGTCCACCGCGACGAGCACGCGCTCCCAGCCGTCGCCCACTCGCAGCAGCGCTGGCGACTCGGCGCCGGACGCCTCCGGGAGCGCGACGGGCTGCGCGAGCCACGGCGGGACGACCGCGAAATACGGCGCGATCGCCGGCGTCGCGTCTCGCGTCATGAGCGCGCGCTCGGCCGCCAGGAACGTCGCGCGCTCGGGCGGCAGGAGCGCCACCGAGCGCTCGTCCACGCGCAGCGGAGGCGACCTCTCCGTCGCGCCGAGCTGCAGGCTCTCCTCGGCTGCGCGGGCCTTCGCCTCGAGCGCGGCTCGCGCGTCTGCGGCCTCCGCGTGCTCGAACGCGTCGCGGAACGAGGCGTCGATCAGCGTGTTGCGCGTCAAGGCGCGCTCGTCCAGCGTCGGACCGCGCGGGCCGGCGGCGAGCGCCCAGTGCACCTCGGGCACGAACGCGTCGTGCTCGTTGGGCGCGAGGCGCAGCGTCGCGTGCACGTCCGCGGCGCCGCGCGAGCACCACTGCACCTGCTCGACGTGGAGGAACGCCGTGCCGTAGCCCGGGCGCGCGAGCGGCGCGCCGAAACTGTCCTCGAGCTGAAAATCGCCGAGGG
>CAIUAC010000267.1 GCA_903896985.1 uncultured Sandaracinus sp. | reverse complement strand
CTCGCCTAGATGCTCGCGGGCGAACTGTAGGGCCTCGGTGGGGCTGACCGCCGCCAGCACGGCATAGCCGGCCTTCTGCAGGATCCGGCGCGCCGCCGACAGGACCGCGGGCTCATCGTCCACCAACAGGATCGTCTCGCGGGCCTCGGGGGCACGGGACGCCGCCTGTTCGCCCGTGACGCGGGGCGCGGGCTCCACTGCTCCCGCATTTCTGGGCAAGAAGATGCTGAAGGTCGACCCCTTTCCCACCTCGGTGTCCACGGTGAGGAAGCCGTGGTTCTGCGCGACCACGCCGTACACCGTGGCCAGTCCCAGCCCGGTGCCCTCGCCTTGCGGCTTGGTGGTGAAGAAGGGCTCGAAGACCCTGGCCCGCGTCTCTGGGTCCATCCCTTGCCCGTTGTCGGTCACGGACAGCCGCACATAGTCGCCAGCGAGGTGCCCCGGATGAGCGGCACAGTAGGCCACGTCAAAGGTGCAGTTGCGTGTCTCGATCACCACCTTGCCCACGCCAGGGATGGCATCCCGCGCGTTGACGCACAGGTTGGTCAGGAGCTGATCCACCTGCGAAGGGTCCACCAGCACGGGCCAGAGGCCGGTCGCCGGACGGTGCTCCAGCGCAACGTTCTCGCCGATGAGCCGCCTGAGCATCTTGAGCAAATCCACGACCGCTGTGTCGAGATCCAGCACCGTGGGGGCGATGGTCTGCTTGCGCGCGAAGGCGAGCAGCTGCCGCGTGAGGTCCGCGGAGCGCGACGCGGCGGTCCTGATCTCCGCCAGATCCGCGTGAATGGGGAGGGACGTATCCATCCCTTCCATGGCCATGTCCGCGGTGGCGAGGATGACCGCCAGCATATTGTTGAAGTCATGGGCCACGCCGCCCGCCAGCTGGCCCACAGACTCCATCCGCTGGGCCTGCTGGAGCTGGGACTCGAGCGCACACTTGTCTTCCTCGGCGCGGCGCCGGGCGGTGATGTCGTGCACGATGGCGTGGATGGCCACGCGCTCGCCCAACTGGATGCGGCTGACGGACGCCTCCACCTGCCGGATGGACCCATCCGCCAGGCGATGCTGGAACTCGAAGGTGCCGCCCGTCGCCGCCGGGACGCTGGCCAAGACTCCGCCGACCTCCTCGGCGGGCATGGTGTTGAGGTCCGTGATGCCCATTCCGAGGAGCTGCGCCCGCGTGTACCCGTAGAAGCGCTCCGCCGCGGCGTTGGCGTCGAGGAGCGACCCATCCTCTGACGCGATCAGCAGCATGACCGAGGTGTTGTTGGCGAACTGGCTCCGATACGACCGCTCGCTGACCTGGAGCGATTCCTCGACGCGCAGACGCTCGAGCTCGCCGGCCGCGCGCCCAGCCACCATCTTCAACGTGGCCTCCACGCGCTGCAGCCTCGCCAACGGCATATCTCCATTCAGGGTGATGAGCCCAATCGGACGCCCTGTCTGGCTCCACAGCGTCACGCCGGCGCAGCACGCCGCGTGGACGTCCGTGTGCACGTGGTCTTTGGCGCCGCGCAGGTGCGCATGGGCGGGGAACCAGCACGTCGTCTTCCCGGTGGAGTCGCCACAAGGGGTGTCCTTCGACGCGCGGGAATCAACGTCCAAGAAGCCTCCATCCCTCCACACCACCAGCGCCCGCGGACTCAGTCCGTCCTCGCCGAGGCGGTCGATGCAGACGAGCTTCATCTCGAGGGTCTGGGCGAGGAAACGCGCGAGCGACCGGAGGAACGGCTCGCTGGGCGCGCGTCCGTCGCCCTGGGCGAGGAAGGCTTGCACGCGCTCCGCCTGCTTGCGCTCGGTGATGTCCCGCACGGAAACCTGGTTGGCCTGGGCCCCGTCGTACACGATGGAGTTCGCCAGCGTCTCCACTTCGATCACCGAGCCATCCAGGCGCAGGTACTTCGCCTCCAGCCGCGGCACGGGGTTGCCCTCCGCCACCTGCCTCGCGCGCTCCAGCGAGACCTCGTGGAAGTCCGGGTGGACGAGCTCCATCATGGGTTTGCCCACGACCTCCGACCGGGTGCGCGCCCCCAACATCGCGACGGCGGCCGCGTTCACGTAGACGATCTTTCCCCCGCGATGGACGGCGATGGCGTCGGGCGAGCAGTCGGCCAGGGTCCGGTAGCGCTCCTCGCTCAGCTTCAGCGCCTCCCGCGTCCTGACCAGCTCGGTGATGTCTTGTTGAACTGAGATGTGGCCGCCCGACTGCCCACTCTCGTCCTTCAGCCCGGCGATCGTGGTGAGCTCCCAGTAGAAGCCGCCATTCTTCTTCTTGTTGCAGAGTTCCCCGCGCCACTGGCCCCCCGCGGCGATGGTCTTCCGCAGCGAGTCGTGCACCTCTGGCGGCGTCAAGCCCGACTTGAGCAGCCGTGGGTTGCGGCCCAGCACTTCCTCGCGGGTGTAGCCAGTCACGGCCTCGAACTCCGAACTCACATACTCGATCTCACCCGCGCCGTTGGTGATGACCACCGACGCTGGCACTTGCCTCATGGCGTTGGCGAGTGTGCGGAGCTCTGCTGGTGCGCGCTCCTGTGCTTCGCGCAGCCCCGCGTTCCGCCGCTCCAGCTCAGCCACCTGAAGGCGTAACCCGTGGATAGCGTCTTCCGCTTCTTGGGGTGTCATCAGCTGCGCCCATTCCGCCTTATGGGGATTATTCCGCTGGAGTTCCTGCTGGAGTCCTCTCGGACCCCGCCTAGCTTAAGCCTATTCGATTGAATCCCACCCATCACCCAACCCTGGTGAAGTAGCCCGTGACAAACAAGTACGGACAGACGTTTCTTCACGTGGTACCGTCAGCGCCGTGAAGCGCGCTCCCTTCGTGTCGGCGAGGTGGACTGAGCGTGAGACCGGGCTTGGTAAGGAGCAGCTGCGAAAGTGGCGCCAGCGCTTTGGGTTTCCGACGGTCGAGGCAACGGCTGACGGGCAAGCCGCCTACTCACGCGGGACCGTCGACCAGCTGGTGCTGATCAAGCGCCTCCTCGAGGCCGGGTTTCGGCCTCGACAAGTCGTCGGCAGATCCGCCGCGGAGCTCGAAGCGATGAAGGCCTCGCTCGGCCTATCGGCTCCACTCACACGCAGCGACGAGGCGACTCAGGCCCTCATCGAGCGACTCAAGCGGACTGACCTGACGGGCTTTCGGACCTCGTTGGCTGAGGAGCGCGCCAAGCGAACGATGTTCGACTTCGTCCGCGAGACGCTCACTCCGCTGCTGACCGGCGTCGGCGACGCCTGGGCGCGTGGGGAGATCGACATTCACCACGAGCACCTCTGCACCTGCATCATCGAACGATACTTGCACGCAGAGATCCTCGAGTTCCAACCGAAGGATGATCTGCCGAGCATCTTGTTCGCCGTCCCGCCAGGAGAGCGTCATTTGCTCGGACTGCTGATGATCGAGGCGGTCATGGCGGAGCAGGGAGTCAGGACGTTCAACCTTGGATCGGATGTCCCGCTCGACAATCTGATGGGCGCTGCGAAGTCCTGTCAGGTCGACGTGGTCGCGCTCTCCTTCAGCTTCGCTTATCCGGCCCGCGACGTCGTGCCGGTGTTGCGGCAGTTGCGGCGCCTGCTACCGCCCGAGATTCCGATTTGGGCGGGGGGTGCTGGCCTGTCGCGCGTCATGACGACTCGCAAGGGTGTCCGCATCCTCTCGAGTCTCGACGAAGCCGTGGCTGCGCTGAAGAGCGTGCCTCTTCAGCGCGCGGCGACACACCGCCCCTGAGGCACACGGAGAACGTCTGGGTCTTCGAAGGTTCTTGAGCCGATAGCCCCTCAGAACTCCCGGAAGTCGGGGTCCTGATCCATGGGGATGAGGTCCTCCGGCCGCATCCCGTGGCCGTTGGTGGTGGACTTGGGGGGGAGCTTGCGGTGTCGCGGAGTCGCGAGCCGTGGCGCGGCCCCGAACTTCCGGGCGCTCGCGCGGACGGCGGTTTGCACCGAGCCGAGCTGGAAGGAGCCGACGAGGGCGGCGAGGTCCTGCGCCTGGCTCGAGAGCTCGGCGGCGGAGCTCGAGGTCTCCTCGGAGTTGGCCGCGGATTGCTGCACGACCTGCCCCATCTGCTGGATGGCCTTGTTGACCTGATCGACGCCGCGCGCCTGCTCTTGGCTCGCGACCGCGATCTCTCCGACGATGTCCGTGACCTTGCTGACGGACGTCACGATCCCAGCGAGGTTGCCGTTGACCGCGCGCGAGATCGTCCCGCCCTCTTCCGCGAGCGTGACCGACAGCTTGATCAGCTCTTCGGTCTTCTTCGCCGCGTCCTTCGACCGCAGCGCGAGGTTGCGCACTTCCTCGGCGACGACCGCGAAGCCGCGACCGGCGTCACCCGCGCGCGCCGCTTCGACAGCCGCGTTGAGCGCGAGCAGGTTCGTCTGGAACGCGATCTCGTTGATGTCGCGGATGATCTCCGCGGTGCCCTCCGCCGCCGCGCGGATCTTGCCCATCGACTCGACCATCTGCGCCATCGAGAGGCTGCCCGCGCTCGCTGCGACCTTCGTGGCCTGCGCGAGCGCCTTGGCTTGCTGGGTGTTGTCGGCGTTCTGCCGCGTCATCGAGGCGATCTCCTCGAGCGTGCTCGACGTCTCTTCGAGCGCGCTCGCCTGCTCGGTCGTGCCCTGCGACACGGTCTGGCTGCTGCCGGCGATCTGCTCGCTCGCTGCCGACAGTTGGTCAGTCGTCCCGGTGACCTGGGTAATGGCCGCATGGAGCGAGTCGGCCATGGTGTTGATGGAGTCCTTCATGTTGGCGTGATCGCCCGCGTAGTCGCCCTTGACGCGCGCGCGCAGGTCGCGATTCGCGAGGATGGCGAGGACTCCGGCCGACTCTTCCATCGGCTTGATGACGGCGTCGAGCGTGTCGTTGATGCCGTGGATGACGCGGGCGAAGTCGCCCTGGTGGCGCGAGGCATCCGCGCGGTTCTTGAGGCGCCCCTCGACGGCTCCACGCGCGAGACTCGCGGAGTCGCTGACGAGCAGGCCGACCGCGTCGATGCAGGTGTTGAGGTTGTTCTTCAGGTTGTTGAAGTCACCGTTGTAGGTGTCGGTGATCTTCGCCGGGATATCGCCCTTGCTGATGCGATCGACGTAGTTCGCCGCGAGGTTCAGCGGCCGCGTGAACGCGTCCATCGTGTCGTTCATGCCCTGCACGACGGGGCGGAACTCGAAGTTGATCGACTCCACATCACCGCGAGTCTCGATGCGACCATCGAGGACCGCCGCGGTCAGCTTCTCACTCTCCTTCGTCAGAGAGCTCAGGATCCCCGCGATGTTCCGGCCGAGGAGGACCGACGCGCTGATGGTCACGAGCACGCCGAGCAGCGACATGAGCACCGCAGTCCGCACGCCCGCCTGGATGTCGGCGTCGAACGCTCGGTCCGCCTTCTCTGCCTCGCTCGCGTGAGACCTGAGGAGACTGCCGTACGCCTCGGTCGCGCGAGCGATCGCCTCGTCGAGCTTGGCGTCGACAGCACGGATCTCGGTCATGTTGTCGGTGCTTGCCCGCAGGAGCGGGAGCATCTCCTGTTCATAGACTCGGAGCAGCTCCTCGAAGCTGGAGCGCGCCGTTCGCGCAAGGCCTCGCCCCTCGGGCGTATCGGCGATCTGCTCGCCGCGGGTCATGTCCTGAAGCAGCTCGGTCTTGTACGCCGCCCAGTTGCGGCTCGACGCCGCTAGGTCTCGGTTGATCACCGAGTCGGCGATGATCTCGTAGCCCTTCGCGCCCATCCCGGCGACCTCTTGAAGGAAGCGCGCGTCTTCGGCGCGGTGCGCGGCGACGTCCTGCAGCGCGGCGAGGTCTGCGAGCTTCACCCAGTTGAGGAGCGCGAGCGCGATGACAACCGCGGCTGCAATCGTGAAGCCGACGGTGAGCTTCCTGTTGAGCGTGATATTCATGTTCCCCTTTTTGTTTGTGTGTTCTCAGCCGCCTCGTCGCCTGGCTCAGCCCACGGCCGCATCGATGAGGCGCGCGACGCCCGATGTCGGACCTTCGAAGACTGCGTGGCGCTCGCGCCGAGCTGCGACGCGACCTCCGAGAGCCACTTGGAGGACTCGAGGAGGGAGTTGGCGGACGAGTCGACGTCGGCCATCGGCTGCTTCTCTCTCGCCTCGAGGACTGCCTCTCTCTCGCCTCGAGGACTGCCTCGCTCTCGCCTCGAGGGCTGCCTCTCTCTCGCCTCGAGGGCTGCCTCTTACGTCAGGATGTCCCAGAACAGAGCGGGGCCGGTGTGCTTGCCATTCTGGTTGCAGAGCGCGACGGCCTTCAGATCGAGGCGCTCGGCCCCGAGCTGATGCGCGCCATATGTGGCCGATTGCGGAGACCGCTCAGCAGCGTGCGCTGGTGATTCGGGGGCTCGTGGAGACGCGCAGCGTCTTGGCTCGCCATGGTCCGCGGAGCCACGAACGCGGCTCGACCCGCTCGGCGCTCGGCCGGGCGCGACCATTTTGCCTGCGAGGCTCGACGTACTGCCCGAAATCGCTCGGCGCTTCTGCCATGTTCATCCCCGGTTGCGTACAATCAATCGGCGGGGCGAAAGATTACTTTAGGGGCTCGAACGACGAAGTCGGTGTTCGTCTTGAAGGAGACCCCGTCGCAACGCGTTGCGGGGCCACCCCTGGCGACCTCCGCGCGCACCGCGTGCTCGGCGTGCTCGGCGTGCTCGGCGTGCTCGGCGTGCTCGGCTCGCTTCGGTCGCTCTCCGCGCGCTCTCCGCGCGCTCTCCGCGCAACCACCTGTAGCAGCTGCGGCTACAGGCCACGCACCTGATAAAGGGCATTTGCGCACTCCGCACAACGTGCGGTGAGGGCCGAGCGCGAGGAACACGAGAGCGCTAGTCGCGTCACGCACGTAGACCCCATCGAGAAACAGCGAGTGCGCGTGGACGTCGAGGCGCAGCGCGGAGTCCGAGCGTCACGCGAGCACGTCACACCGACCGCATCGACGCACTGACGAGCGTCGACGCCGCGCCTTGACGTCGACGAAGCGCGCCCCACCAAGGCCGCGGAGCGTCGGCGGCGCTTCGCGGGAACGGCGTCGTGGAGCGTGAGCGCAGCGACGAGCGAATGGCGGCATCGCTGCCAAGCGCTCGTAGACGTCTTGGGGGGTCGAGCACGGCCTTCGCGGTCCTGAGCGTCCCAGCCCAGTGCCCGCGACGGGCGCGAGACCAGCCGTAGCGGTCGAGCGAGGTCACTGGGAGGCTAGGCTTCTTCTTCATAGGTCCTCCGCTGCGCGGGCGAGGCTTTGCCTGCGCTGACGATGCGCGCTCGCTCGCCTCGCACGCGCTGTACGACGAAGAGCACGCGCGACCGCGACGAGATACCGATGACGACGAGGCGCGTCGGGTCCTCGAGGTCGAGCGCATCGAGGGCGCGCGGATCATCGAAGACCGTCGTCGCCCCCTCGAGGGTCACGCTGCGCTTCGAGAACTCGGTACGGACCTTGGCCTCGTCCCACTCGAAGTCGCCCTCGACGATGGTCGGCACGCTCAGAAGCCAGCACAACGCCGGACGTCAACGCCTGACGTCTACGCCTGGCCGTCGCGGTGCAGAACCTCGCCAGTGGATGCGCCAAGGGTGGCGAGCACGTCACCCGGCCGGCGTCGAGTTCCGAGCGGCAATCACGCAGCGCACTCCGTACGCGCGCGCCTGCTTCATCAGCGCGACCATGGGCCGCTTGGTCGGCGGCGAGCGCGCCTTCCCGCACCACGCCGCGCCCCGACCAAGGTTGCCCTCGGCCGCCCGGCGCCCCGACCAAGGTTGCCGTTGCCGTCGGCCGCCCGGCGCCCGGCGCCCCGACCAAGGTTGCCGTTGCCGTCGGCCGCCCGGCGCCCCGACCAAGGTTGCCGTCGGCCGCCCGGCGCCCCGACCAAGGTTGCCGTCGGGGTCCCGGCCGCAACCCACCTGCCCGCCGCCCGCCGCCCACCGCTGGAAAGTCTCAGCCCCTGACCGTACCAGCTGTCCTCGAACCCCCCTCGCGAGGGGGGCTGGGGGGTCTTCTCACCATCCTCCGCCCATCACCGACTCCATCCTCGACTCACGGTGCACGCTGACGCGGCCGACGACGGCGCGCTCGCCGACGAGCGTGAAGGGGATCGAGCGCCGCGTGCCGAAGGTGTTGACCATGATGTTGCCGCTGACCGGCATCGTGTCGCCAGCGCGCGCGCGAACGACCTCGATCACGTAGCTGCCGACGCCCGTGCTCCCGAGCCCGAGCAGCTCATGGCTCGCGCTCGCCGCGTCTTGCGCGAAGACGCTGGTGCGCCCGCCCATCCACGAGAGGCGTGAGCCCTGCGGCGTGATCAGCGAGAGGTCGATGTCGGCGCCGCCCGACCAGGTCGCGTCGAGGGTGACCTCGCCGGTGCGTCGGTCGGCCGGGGGGCCCGCGAGAGACGCGCTCTCGGCGCGCGCTCGGAGCGCGGTGTCGCTCACCGACTCGAGCAGGCGACGGGCGGAGTCGGGGCGGCCGAGGGCCCGCTCGCACCGGACCGCGGCGCCGAGCGCAGCGGCGTCGTCGGAGGCGATCTCCGCGAGCGCGACGCGGTGAGCGCACGCGCGCTCCGCCATGCCGGCGCGGTCGAACGCCTTGGCGAGGCGCTCCTGCAGCGTGCGGTCGTCGGGGCGGAGGTCGACGATGCCGGTGAGCAGGCGCAGCGCCTCGTCGCGCTTGCCCTGCCGACCGACGACGTCGGCGAGGTAGGTGAGCGCCTCGGCGTCGAGCGCGTCGCGGCCGAGCCACTTCTCCGCGATCTCCCCGGCGCGCGCGAGGTTGCCGGCGCGAGAGAGCGCGCGCACGAGGTCGCGGTGCCGGTCGCGGCTGTCCGGCGAGGCGCTGAGCGCGCTCTCGGCGATGCTGACCGCGCTGAGCTCGCTCGCGTCGGGCGAGGTGCTCATCGCGATGTCGCCGACCTTGAAGTAGACGCGGCGCATCCAGCGGCCGCCGCCCATCGAGGGCCGCGAGGGCGTCCCGATCGGACCCTGCTGCACCATGTCCGGCTGCGCGAGCGCGTCGTCCTGGGGCGCGGCGCGGCGCATCGGGGCCGCAGAGGGCGCGACCGACGTTGCCGCGGGTGCAGGGGGGGCGTACTCCGCGGCGGCGCGCGAGCGCCCCTGGCCAACGCCTACCGCGTCCATGGCCCCGTAGCCGCCGCCCATGCCTCCGCCGCCTCGGCTCGCGACCGAGCCCCCCGCAGCGCCGCTCGCCGCCGCCATGTCGCCCATCGCAGCGAGCCCGCCGAGGGCAGATGCGATCGTCCCTGCGGACTGCTCCACGGTGCCCGTCGAGTCCGTTGAGTCGACGTCCTCGTCGCCCGTCCACTGCGCGACAGGCTGCTCACGGTCGACCCCGAATGCGCGGAACATCTCGTCGCTCTCGAGCACGAGCAGCGAGGTCTCGCGCGACATCACGCCGAAGCCCTTCGAGAGCGCGACGATGCGATTGCGGTCGTCCGCGGTGCCCGAGAGTTCGAGCTTCTCGATCTCGCCCGCGGCCCAGAGGCGCGGCACGAAGAGGTTGCCCGCCGCCGTCGACGCGCGGAGCGTCACCGGGTAGCGGTCGACGTAGTCCTGCCCCGCGACCTTGCCGCGCAGCACCACCTCGCCCTGCACGTCGCGTCGCGTCAGGCGCGCGGTGATGATGACCTCTTGGCCCGCGCGGATCGTCGGCAGGCGCGCCGGCGACACGTCGACGATGCCCTCCGGCAGCTCGAGCGCGGCGCCCTCGAGCGAGGTCCCGTAGGTCGTCTCGAGCACGGAGAGCGCGGCCGCGCCGGTGCGCTCGCCGGGCACATACGGCACGTATTGGCCGCCGCCGGAGCGCGCGATGGCCGCGAGGATCTGCGTGTCGGCGTCGCCGCCGATGCCGACGGTCGTCACGCTGATCGTCGGATCCTGAATGAGCGCTTCGGTCTCCGCGGAGAGCGACGCGACGCGGCGCGGACCCACCGACGCGAGCCCGTCACCGAGGTACACGATGCGCAGATCGCGCCCCTGTCCGCGCTTGCCGTCGAGCGCGTGCGCGCCTGCCCGCAGGGCGGCGACGATGTCCGAAGCGCCCGCGGGGCGGATCGCAGCGAGCCAGTTCGCGAGCTCCGTCGCGCTCTGTGCGGAGGGCGCGCGCGCGTCGGTGCTCTCAGCGGCGCACGTCGAGTCGCAGGCGAGCACGACGAAGCGATCGCGGCGATCCATCTCCGACACCATGCCGGCGACGAGCCGCTGCGCGCGGGTGAAGCGCTCGCCGACCATCGACTGCGAGGCGTCGACGACGAACACGAAGTCGCGCGGCTTGTTCTCCGTGAAGGCGGGCAGCTCCGGGCGCAGCGTGAAGGCGACGTACGGGCGCGTGTCGCTCGAGAGGCCGTTCTGCGCCGTCGCTCGAGTGCACGCCGTGCGCTGCGCGTCGGAGCGCGCCGTGCCGACGCAGGCGTCGGTGTCCCCCGAGGGCACCGCGACCGTGCCCTGATAGGTGAAGGCGCGCAGCTCCGAGCTGCCGTCTGGCGTCGCGTACTCGAGCACGAGGTCGCCCGCCGGCAAGAAGCCCTGCGCCGAGTACGTGATGTGCTGCGCGCCGTCCTCGTTCGAGGTGCGCGTCTCGTAGCCGCTCGAGGTCACGCTCGAGGCGCCCGTGATGCGCGCGTCGAGGTCGAAGCGGCCGACGCGCAGGGTCGCGTCGCTGCCGAAGGGCAGCGGGTAGACGTAGCGGCGACCGTCGCCGTGCGGCGCGACCGTCTGCGTGTAGCCGATGATGATGCGGCGCTCGCCGTGCGCGGGGATCGGGAAGATGCGCAGCTCGAAGCGCCCGCCGCGCTGCCACTCGAGGAGCGCCGGATCGCGCCACGGTCCGGGGACCCAGACGTACTCCTCGTGGGCGAGGCGCTCCGTCGGGCGCGTCGCGTTGCGGATCACGCCGCGCCAGATCTTCGACGCGCGGTCCTTCTCGACGAATGCGCCCTCTTCCATGCGCCCCTCGATGTCGAGCGCGAGCTTGGAGATGTGCGCGTCGGGCGGGAGCGGGAAGCGGTAGATGCCCTCGAGCTCGTCGCCGCTGTCGTTGCGGAAGACCTCCTCGATCTCGGTGCGCGCGACGTTGCCGACGATGCGCACGGTCACCTTGTGGCTCGCGAGCGCGAGCGGCCGCTGCTCGCTGCGGTCGCCCGGCTTCTTCGCGCGGAGCTCCCCGAGCCCCGCGATCGGCGCGTCGCCCGTCGCGCTGTCGGCCCGCGGCATCTCGAGCTCCGACCAGCCGACGGCGCCCGCGAGATCGAGCGTGGCCGCGACGCTCGGCGCGCCGGTCTTGCCGATCACTCCCTCCTGACCGACCTTGACCTCGGCCGTCTGACCGGCGGTGTTGCGCACGCGCACCGAGCCGCGCGTCACGCGCACGCTCGCCGACTCGTCCGCCGCGGCGAGCACGAACTTCGTGCCGAGCACCTCGACCTCGCCCGTCGGCGTGTGAAAGATCGCGTGGGGCGCGCTGTCACCGAGGTGCGCGACGTCCGCGAGCACCTCGCCGCGCGGCAGCGTGAACGCGCGCGCCGTCGCGGCGTCGAGCGTGAGCTCCGTGCCGTGATTCATCACGATCGTCGTGCCCTCCGTGAGGTCGAGGCGCGCGCGCGTACGCCCGTCGGTGCGCAGCGTCGCGCCCGGCGTGAACTGCGTCCCCGCGGTGGCCTCGGCGAACGCGCTCGCGCCCGGCGCGCGTAGCTCGAGCCCGGTGTGCCCATCGGCCGCGGCGCGCGCGATTTGGGCGACTCGTCCGCCGCCATCCGTGCGCATCGCGACCGGCGGCTGCGGGCCGTCGTGCGTCGTGTTGTTGCCGCTGCGGCCCGTCG
>CAIUAC010000266.1 GCA_903896985.1 uncultured Sandaracinus sp. | reverse complement strand
GTCAGCTCCGCGTCCCGACCGAGCGCCGCCGGCAGCGCGCCGACGAGCACGATCCTGCGCCCCCCGACGAGCAGCTCGACGCGCCCCGGCGCAGGCAAGCGCGCCTCGAGCGTCCTCAGCAGCTCGGCGATCTGCGCCTCGTCCGGCGCCTCCGCGAGCGCCGTGCGCAGCGCCGTGCGCGCCTCGAGGCGCTGCCCGACCTCCATCGCCAGCTCGTACGCCGAGAGCGCGCTCCGCAGCACCCGCTCGCGCGAATCCTTGCGCTGCCCGGCGTCGAGCAGCGTCTCGAGCCGCTCGATGTCGCCGGCCTTCTCGAGACAGCGCGCGAGGTCCTCCGTGCGCCCGAGCAACTCGTACGCCGTCGCCGCGTCTGCCTCGCGTCCGTTCGCCTCGAGGCGCGCGGCCGCCTCGGCGAGGACCCGACGCTCCTCCGCGCTGCCCGTCCCGCGATCTCGAGCGTCTTCCACCCGCGCGAGCCCGAGCTGAACCTCGACCTCCGCCCGTCGCGCGCTGCCCTCCTCGAGAAAGCGCAGCGCGTCTTCGTACGCGTCCGCGCGCTCGCGCAGCGTCGGGGCCTTGCCCGCGAAGAAGAGCAGCGCGTTCGCCGCCTCGGGCAGCGCGCCCGCCTCCGCATAGAGCCGCGCGGCCTCGCGATATTGACCGGCGGCCTCCGCAGCCCGCGCGCGGCGTTGCGAAGCGCCGAAGAGTCTGCGGAGCCCGAGCACGACGACCGAGGGTATCAGATGCTTGACAAGGTTGGCCGCTGCCACGGACTGTAATGTTCCCTCCGCACGCAGAATGGACCCCCGCCCAGATGTCCACCGGCAACCGTCTCGGAGAGCTGCTCGTCCGCGAGAAGCTCATCAGTCTTCAGCAACTCCGCAGCGCCCAGGATGAACAGAAGCGCGGCAACACCTCGCTCGGCTCCGCGCTCGCGAAGATGGGGTTCATCTCCGACAAGTCGATCACGGAGTTCCTGAGCCAGCAGTACCGCGTTCAGGCGATCGACCTCGCCGAGTACGAGATCGAGCCCGAGATCATCAAGCTCGTCTCGAAGGACGTGTGCGAGCGGCACCGCGTAGTCCCGGTCTCGCGCACCGGCGCCTCGCTGATCCTCGCGATGGCGGACCCGTCGAACCTCCACGCGATCGACGACATCAAGTTCCTCACCGGCTACAACGTCGAGCCCGTCGTCGCGTCCGAGACCGCGATCCAGAAGGCGATCGAGCGCTATTTTGCGGCGCCCGACATCTCCTACGACGACATCATGGATGGCTTCGACGAGAAGGAGATCGAGGTCGCCGACGCGGAGGACGAGGCCAACTCTCTCGACCTCACGCGCGCCGCCGAAGACGCCCCCGTCGTCCGCCTCTGCAACGCGATCCTGCTCAACGCGATCAAGAAGCGCGCGTCCGACATTCACATCGAGCCCTACGAGCGCTCGCTGCGCGTCCGCTATCGCATCGACGGCGTGCTGCACGAGGAGATGGCCCCGCCCATCAAGCTGAAGAACGCGATCGCGTCGCGCCTCAAGATCATGTCGAGCCTCGACATCGCGGAGCGCCGCCTGCCGCAGGACGGGCGCATCAAGCTCAAGCTCGGCAAGGGCCGCGAGATGGACTTCCGCGTCTCCGTGCTGCCGACGCTCTGGGGCGAGAAGATCGTCATGCGCTTGCTCGACAAGTCGAACTTGCAGCTCGACATGGCGAAGCTCGGCTTCGATCTGAAGGCGCAGACCGACTTCAAGTGGGCCATCAGCCAGCCCTACGGGATGGTGCTCGTCACGGGCCCGACCGGCTCCGGCAAGACGACGACGCTCTACTCGGCGCTCTCCGAGCTGAATCAGCCGGACACGAACATCAACACCGCCGAAGATCCCGTCGAGTACAACCTGCTCGGCATCAACCAGTGCCAGATGCACGAGGACATCGGGCTCAACTTCGCGGCCGCGCTGCGCGCCTTCCTCCGCCAGGACCCCGACATCATCATGGTCGGCGAGATCCGCGACTTCGAGACGGCCGAGATCGCGGTCAAGGCCGCGCTCACGGGCCATCTCGTGCTCTCGACGCTGCACACGAACGACGCGCCGAGCACGATCTCCCGCCTGCTCAACATGGGCGTCGAGCCGTTCCTCGTGACGGCGTCGGTCAACCTGATCCTCGCCCAGCGCCTCGCGCGCAAGATCTGCGAGGCGTGCAAGACGACCATCACGGTGGAGCGCGCCGCGCTCGTCACCATCGGCATGACGCCGCAGCAGATCGAGACCGCGGTCATCAAGAAGGGCGCCGGCTGCCGCGAGTGCAACGGCTCGGGCTACCGCGGCCGCATCGCGCTCTACGAGGTCATGCCGTTCACGCCGGGGCTGAAGGAGATGGTCCTCCAGGGCGCGAACACCGCCGAGCTGAAGACGACGATGATCCGCGACGGGATCTCGACGCTGCGTATGTCCGGCCTCGCGAAGGTGCTCGCTGGCGTGACGACGCTGGAAGAGGTCACGCGCATCACGGCCGCCGACAGCTGAGCGTCAGCGCAGCGCCGGTCTCGCCAAGCTCACCGCCTACGTCACCGAGGCGGTGAGCAGCGCGTTGTAGACGAGGTGCGCGAGCATCGGCGCCGCGAGCGAGCCCGTCACCGCGCGCAGCGTCGTGGTCGTCAGCCCGACGAGCGCGACCGCGACGAGGCCGCCCCAGCTGCCCCAATCCTGCGGCGCGTGCGCCGCGAGGAAGAGCCCGCCCGAGAGCGCGAAAGCCGCGGGCATCCCCAGCGCGCGCTGCGCGGTGCCGTAGACGAGGCCGCGGAAGAACATCTCCTCGGCGAGCGGGACCACCGCCGCGAGGAGCGCGAACGCGAGCATCCCGCTCGGGCGCGCGACGAAGGCTTCGATCGGCGCGGCGCCCGGCGGCGACGGGAGCAGCCGCAGCGCGACCACCGCACCGACCGCGCAGAACGCGCCCGCCGCAGGACTGAGCAGCAGCGCCAAGGAGCCACCGCGGGGCGAGACCATGCCGAGCACGTCAGCGCCGCGAAGCTCGGTGCGCCGGGTGAGCGCCATCGCGAGACCGAGCGCGAGCGCCGTCTCCACGCCGCCGAGCAGTAGCCCGCGCGCGAGGCCGTGCAGCGCGCTGTCGTCCCCGACGTAGCGGACCGCCTGCGCGGCGCCGACGGCCGCAGCGACGCCCACGACGAGCGCGACGAGCGGCTTCCAGCGCGCGAGCGTCCTGGCCACGCCCCCGGGCGAGACAGCGCGCAGCGCGAGCGAGGACGCGACCCCGAGCGCCCCAACGAGCGCGAGCCACCGCGCGAGCGGCCCTCCGGAGCGAGGCGCCCCGCGCACGTGAACGCGCGCAGTGACGTGCAGCGGCCCGACGCCCTCGACCTCCGCCAGGCGCACCCGCACGCTGCCCGCGCGAGGCACCACGCGGTCGAACGCCGTCCAGCACGCGCTTCGCCCCGCCCGCCGCGCCTCGCCGAGCGTAGCCGCGCCCACGGTGAGCACCGCCGCGATCCCCGTCGTGGCGGCCTCGCTCGGGCTCTCGACGATCACAGGCACCGGCAGCGCCGCCCGCTCGACGTCGTCGGCACAGACCTCGACGAGCACGTGCGCGCCCTCGCCGACGCGCTGCGCGACCGAAGCCGCGTGCGCTGCGGTCAGCTCTGCCTCGAGGTCCTGCTCCCCCGCCTCCGTGCGCGCGACCGCGACGGCGCCCGCGCAGACGCCGCCCAACAGCGCGAGCAGGGAGAGCGCCTCGACGATCTTGCGTGCATGCGCCCGAGGGAAGTCGCCGATGCGCCGACTGTAGCAGCCGCCCCACTTCTCTCTGCCTTCGCTCCGGGCTCGGCCCTATCCTGATCGCATGAAGCCCCATTCCCTGCTGGACGCGAGCGCGCTCGAGCAAGCCGCCCTCCTTCGCCGTGGTGAGCTCACCTCGGTCGAGCTCGCGGAGCTGTACCTCGCGCGGATCGCCGAGCACGATCCGCGGCTGCGCGCGTTCGTCGACGTGCGCCCTGAGCAGACGCTGCGCGAAGCGCGCCTCGCCGATCGTCGCTTCCCCTCGCGCGATGCGCCGCCGTTCTGGGGCGTGCCCATCGCCGTCAAGGACCTCAACCTCGCGGCGGGCTTTCACGCGCGCATGGGGTCGCGCTCGTTCTCGAACCTGTTCGCGCCGAGCGACGACATCACGGTGGCGCGCCTGCGCGCGGCGGGCTTCATCGTGCTCGGCAAGACCTCCGTGCCC
>CAIUAC010000265.1 GCA_903896985.1 uncultured Sandaracinus sp. | reverse complement strand
CGTCGAGCCCGGAAAAGGGGCCGCAAGACCAGATCGAGCGCTACCTCAAGCACGTC
Organism: uncultured Sandaracinus sp.; assembly: GCA_903896985.1. GTDB lineage: Bacteria > Myxococcota_A > Polyangia > Polyangiales > JADJQN01 > CAIUAC01. Next base: position 2,367 of record CAIUAC010000265.1, on the reverse strand, counting down.
GCGGCGGAGCAGCCCGTGCGCAAGGGCTGGGTCTTCCTGCTCGGGCCGAAGGGCCTCAGCGTCGGCGCGAGCGAAGCCGACCCGGCGTACGGCGGGCACGTCGTCGCGCAGCGCGGGCACGACGCGCTGGGGGTCGCGGAGCGGAACGGGGAAATCGAAGAGCCGCACGCGGCGTGGGTCGCGCAGCAGCTCGCCGCGGTGATGGAGAAGGTCGGCATGGCGACGGCGACGATGACGTTCGAGGGCGCGATGGGCGTGGCCCGGTTCTACGAGTTCCGAGCGGCCTTGCTCGCGACGCTCGAACGTGCGCGCGAGGAGCTGTGGGGCCCAGGCGGCCCTCTCGCGGCTTTCTACCACCGCGCCTACCTCCAAGAGGACGAGCACGACCGTGTCGGTTACTGGGTCGCCGCCACGGGGCTCGACAAGAACGCCTACGCGTTCCTCGGGCTCTACTTCCGCAACGACTCGATCCACGAAGGGTGCAGATCGATCATAACGGTAATGTTTACCGTCACTTGAACTGCTTTTCGTGAAGACAAACCGGGGCCCCATGGTTAGGTATTGGGTGTCAAAGTCCATACCTACCAAAAGGCCCCGATGAGCACAGCGTACCAGCAGATCAACGACGCGGAGTCCCCTTTTGCACCCGCCGGCGAGAAGTTCGCCGTGCTCGTGCGGCACATGCAGTCGCCCGAAGCGTTGCGGATGACGCACGGCGAGCTCGAGGCGGACGTGGTCGCGAGGACGCGCGACATCGCCCGTGATGTCGTGCAGGGGCACCTCAATCTCCGCGCAGCTGCGGAGCGACCAGTCCGCGTGGTGGGCGCCGAGGGTGTCGAGCGGCCAGAGCGTCGCCGGTCGTTCCGTCGACTGCGCCTGGTGGTTGGGGAGGTGGAGGTCCCTCGGCTGCTCTATCAGGCGCCTGGCGTCCGCGGTCTCTCCCCGCAGGATGCGGCGTTGTCGCTGCCGAAGGACTGCTTCTCCATGGGGGTGCGTCGTCGAGTCGCCGAGGAGGTTTGCTGGGGCTCGTTCGACCACGCTGTCGAGCGATTGGCGAGTACGACGGGAGCCTCGATCGCGAAACGCCAGGTGGAGCAGCTCGCGCGCGCCAGCGCGGTCGACTTCGAAGCCTTCTACTCCGCGCGCACGGCGGAGCCCGAGGGGGATGAGCAACTCCTTGTGCTCACGTTTGACGGCGCCGGGCTCATCATGCGTACCGAGGCACTTCGGGCCGAAACGCGACGCGAGGCGGAGAAGGCCGCGAAGATGCCGAAGGCGTGGCCCGAGCGGACGAAGTCGGGGGAGAAGCCGAACCGCAAACGGATGGCTGAAGTGGCCGCGGTCTACGGCATCTCGAGGTTCGTGCGCACGGCGGACGACATCATGGGCGAGCTTGCCTCGATCAAGGGAGTGCGCCCCGCCGACCGGCCCGTTCGCCCGCGCCCCGTCAACAAGCGGGTCTGGGCGAGCGTGCAGCGCGAGATGGCCGACGTGATCGAAGAGGGCTTCCGCGAGGCGCTCCGACGCGACCCGGACGGCCGACGCCGCTGGGTCGTTCTGGTCGACGGCCAACAGCAGCAACTCCACGCGATTCAGGCCGCCGCGAAGCGACACGGTGTTCATCTCACCATCGTCTGCGACTTCATTCACGTGATGGAGTACCTCTGGAAAGCGGCGAACTGCTTCCACGCCGCCGGCTCCGACGACGCTCGAAAATGGGTGTCGGAACACGCCCGGATGCTCCTCGAAGGAGCAGACCCGAGCCAGGTGGCCGCCGGCATGCGGCGGAGCGCGACGCTTCGCAAACTCGAGGTCCGCGCCGCGGTGGACAAGTGCGCGCGCTACCTTCTCGGGCGCCGCGACTACGTTCGCTACGGAGACGCCTTGGCCGAGGGGTTCCCGATCGCCTCCGGCGTCATCGAGGGCGCCTGCCGCCACCTGGTGCGCGACCGGCTCGACTGCTGCGGCGCGCGGTGGTCCGTCGAGGGTGCGGAGGCCGTTCTGAAGATCCGCGCGCTCACCACATCGGGCGACTTCGAGGCATACTGGGCTCTGCACCTGGCGCGCGAGCACGAACGGAACCACCTCTCCGCCTATGCCGGAGCTGCGCCACCGGACCCGATCCCGAGGCCGCGCCTTCGCCTCGTGAAGTCGTGATCTGCGGCGGAATCATCGACCGTCATAAAGGTGCTGCACCCAACCGACATCGTCGCGCCCGCAAACGTCGACACGACCACGGGCACCAGCCGCTGGGTGCCGGAACTGGCCTCGCGCCGGAGCACCGTGCGCCACCAGCGAAGGGTGCCGGGGTGTACGCCGTGACGGCGCGCGACGCTCTCGGCGGTGGCGCCGCGGTCGAGCTCGCCG
>CAIUAC010000264.1 GCA_903896985.1 uncultured Sandaracinus sp. | reverse complement strand
GGAGCGCGCGCGGAGCGAGCGGATCACCTCGCGCCCGGTGTAGCCCGTCGCTCCAGCCACGAAGGCAGTCGTCATGCCCGTCCTTTAGCATCGCGCGGACGGCGTGACGCGGTCGTTCGTCGCGGCAGCGGGGCCCTCGGGCCCTCGGCAGCGAGCGCGCCTCAGCGAACCAGATAGAGCAGCCAGGCGAGCGGCGCGCCGAGCCCGAAGATCCCGAGCGCTGCCGCGACGAACGCGGACGCGCTACCGGTCGTCGCCGTGGCCTGGCCGCGCCCCTGCGCAAAATACGACAGCGGTCGGGCCATGAGAAATGCCGTCACCAGTCCGAAGAGGAGCCACCACACCGGGCCCGGCGTCAGCCCGACGCCGACCGCCGCGATCACCGGGGTCGGGCTCGTGTAGAGCGCGGCCCGCACGCAGTCCCGGGTGGAGACTCGCCCGGACCCGAGGAGCGCCGAGAGCGTGACTCCGGCGGCGGCGCAGACGGCGACCCCGTACGCCAGAAACCCGAACCAGATGACCGCCGCGGCGAAGGCCTCGCCGCTCGTGAAGGGGAAGCCGCGCAGATTCCGAGTGAACACGCGGAGAGCCTGAAAGACCGTGCTCCACACGATTTGCTGCGCGACCGCGAACGAGAGCGCGCGCCAAATCGAGCCCTCGCGGAGCGAGCCGAAGAACGTGCGCGGTTCGCGCCCTGCGAGCCTATAGGTCGCGAACATTCCGCCCTTGGATTCCCAAGGGATGGGCGGCCCGCGACGGCCCGCGGCGGCGCACCGTACACAGCAGCTCGGGCCCCACGGCGTCGAGACTCCGCAGGCGATACACGCGAACGAGCCGCACGTCTCGCAGGTCAGGACCGCAGGTCGCTCCGGGTGCTCGGCACACAGCATCATCGAGCTCGGGAATATCACGGCGCGCTCGAAAATAGGTGCGAACCGCCGCACGCGTCGCGAATCCTCCGCTCGACCACGACGACCGGCTTCGCGCTGGGGAGTCGCGCCAGCTATCGGCGTCGGCGCGCGAACAGCGCCGCGACTCCGAACATCACCGCGCCTCCGAGCGTGCCATTCGCGCTCTGTCCATACACGCCAGGCACGTCGCAAGAACAGCCACTGTCGGCTGCGACGGGCGGCGGGACGATGACGCCACCATCTGCGTCGCTGAGGCCCAGATCCTCCGCGATGCCCGCGTCTGGCACGTCCGCGCCGCACGCGTCCGCGCCGCTCGCCGCGCAGAGCGAGAGCACGCGACTCGAGCCGATCGTGCGGCCGTCGGCGACGAGAAAGAGCAGCGTGTCGGCGGTCGCGGGCACGTCGAGGAGCGCCTCGCCGGGGCCGCGCGCTTCGGCGACCGGCGCGCCGTGGTCGAGGGCGAAGACGGTCACTTGGTCGGCCGTGAGGGCGGCGCCTTCGCGCGCGCGCACCGTGAAGGGGCCGGGCGTCGCGGGCGCTTGGAAGTAGTGCGCGGAGGCCGGGAACACGCGGTCAGAGGGGTCGGCGTAGGGGAGGGCGACGGTCGTCGTCGTCACGCCGTCGAAGGCGGCGGCGCGCGGCAGGCCGCGGGTGTCGTCGGCGCGCGGGCCGAGGAACACGAGGCGCTCGGCGAAGTCGAGGTACGCCTCGTCGAAGCTCGACGCGTAGTCGCGCGTGAGCACGCCGTCGAGCGTGACCGTCCAGTTCTCGCCGGCCGCGGCGCCGGGCATCGCGGCCCAGAGCGAGGCGATGACCTCGTTGCCGTAGCGGCTCGAGAGCGCCTCGAAGAACACGCCGGCGCCGTACGCGTAGCCCTGCACGGGGCCGATCGGGTCGGTGCCGAGCGCGCGGTCGGGGCGCGCGAGGAAGTCCGCCGCGAAGCCCTCCAGGTCGCGCAGAGACGCGTCGAAGCGCTCGCTCGCCCAGACGGCGCTGCCCTCGGAGAGCACGTTGCTCTGCGCGCCGCTGCCGCTCCCGTAGGCCGCCTGAATGGCGTGAAAGAACTCGTGCGAGGCGAGCAGGCGCACGGCGTAGTCGCGCGACGGATAGCCGTAGCGGAAGAAGTCGTTCTCTTGGACCATGTAGCCGGCGCAGCCGCCGTCTGCGGCGCAGATCTCGCTGCGGAAGGCGCCGTCCGACATCAGGTTGAAGTCGAGCAGATAGACGTCGAAGCGCGCGTTGCCGCCGTCGTCGACGGGCACGAGCTCGTCGGTGCGCGCGGGCACGAAGCCGAGCGCCTCGTAGGCGCTGAGCACCTCGTCGTACGTCGCGGCGACCTGCGTGACGTAGTCGGGGATTCCGTCCGCGTCGGCGTCGTCGGGCGGCACGGAGTTGGTGCCGACCCGCGTGTAGTGGATCCTGAAGCCGCCGCCGACCGAGTCGAAGACCTCGACGACCTCGCCCGCGCCGTAGCGCGGCGGCAGCTCGGTGGAGCCAGGCGTGTCGGGGCGCAGCGCGGCCTCCGTCGCGCCGACCGACTCGGGCACCGCCGCACAACCCGTCTGCGTCAGGAGCGCACAGGCAGTGACGGCGCAGAGCGCAGGGACCACAAAACGCGTGCGGCGGCGGACGCCCGCGAAGAGCGCGAAGAGCGCGGCGGCGAGGAGCGGGAGCGCGCCGTGCGCGGTGCGCGTGGAGCCCGCGGCGACGCAGCCGCAGCCATCGTCGGCGGGGGGCGGCGCGACGCCGGCGTCGACGACGATGCCCGCGTCGACGTCGCTCGGCAGCCAGCGCGCGAGCGCGGCGGTCGGGTCGACGATGCCGTAGCCGTAGAGCGGGTCGTGTCCGGTCGCGTCCGGCGTCGCGAAGGGCGCGGGGCGCACTGACGCGATCAGCGCGGCGCTGACGTCGGCCGCGGGCGCGTCGGGGCGCGCGGCGACGAGCAGACCGGCGACGCCTGCGACGATCGGGCACGCCGAAGACGTGCCGCCGAAGCTCGAGGTGTAGTCGGTCGGGTCCTCGCCCTCGGGGCCGCTGATGTCGGTGCTGAGCGTGCCCGTCGGCGCGACGAGCGAGACCGAAGGGCCGTGGTTCGAGAACGACGCCGCCTCGTCGAATTGGTTGATCGCGCCGACGTTGACGACGCCGGGGGTCGCCTGCACCTCGTCTGGGCCGATGTCCGCGTCGTCGTTGCCGGCGGCGAACACGATCACGGTGCCGAGCCCCGCGCGACCGTCGTGCATCGTCGTCGTGATCGCGGTGACGAGCGGGCCGGGCGCGGGCACGCCGGAGTCGAAGCCCCAGCTGTTGGAGGCGACGGCGCTCCCCGAGGTGAGGATGAAGTCGAACGCCGCGACGTCCGCCGACACGGGCACGAGACCGCTCGCGCCGGGCAAGAGGCGCACACAGCGCAGCGTGCACTCGGGGCACGCGCCCGCGATGCCGAGCGCGTTGTCGCCGACCGCCGCGACGAGCCCCGCGCAGGCGGTGCCGTGCGAGTTGCCCGCGACGCCGGGCGCGTAGGAGGGATCGCTGTCGTCGTCGACGGCGTCGTAGCCGGGCAGCATATGCGCGGCGAGGTCGGGGTGCGCGAGATCGCAGCCGTCGTCGACGATCGCGATCGTCGTGGCCGCGGAGCCCGTCGAGCGCGCCCAGGCGCCCTCGATGCCGATGGTGTCGAGGTACCACTGCCCGCCGTAGCGCGGGTCGTCGGGCGGGATGTGGAAGGTCTGCACGTGCCGCAGCCAGAGGTCCGGCATCGCCGACTCGAGCAGCGCGCGCGGCGCGGTCACGAGGCGCGCGGCGAGCGCGAGGGAGTCCTCGGCGCGCAGCGAGCGCAGCACGACCAAGCGCGCGGCGGGCATCAGCGAGCGCGCGATGACGACGCCGAGCGGCGCGAGCGCAGCGTCGGTCGCGCCCGGCGCGAGCACCGCGACGACGCCCTCGCCAAGCTCTGCCTCGTAGCGATGAACGCCGTCCGAGAGGCGCACGCGCGCGCGCCCGCTCGGGCCGACCCCGAGTCGCTCTGCGGTGACGACGCGCCCGCGATCGACGTAGCGCTCGGCCGGGACGGTCGCGGAAACTCCCGGCGGCGGGACCACCTGCGCGTGCGCGCTCAGCGGGAGAAGGAGCGCGAGGCTGGAGAGCGCGAGCAGGTGGCTGTGGCGCATCGGCTCAGTCCAGGAACGACCAGCGGACGCGCACGCTGCCGGCGCCGCTCGGCGTCCCGGTCGTGCCCATCGTGTCGCACATCGCCTGATTCTCCGGCGTGTAGTAGCCGATGACCTGCAGCTTGACGTGCCGCCCATCGCGGAGCGCGACGACGTAGACGTTGCCGGTCATCGAGACGCAGCCGGGGTACGACCAGAAGCTCGAGAGCGTCGTCGCCGGCGAGCCGAGGCCCGCGCCGTCCGGCACGATCTCGCAGGTATCCGTCAGGTACGACTCTGCGTGATAGGTGAGCGCGGCGGGCACGGTGGTCAGCGTGTCGAACGTCGTCGCGGGCGCCGTGCGCCCCGCCTGCACGCAGGACGGCCCGGAGACGCCCGAGTTCACGCGGAACACGTAGCGGCGGAAGGAGATGTCCCAGTCCATCGACGTGAACGCGTCGCTGTCGGAGACCTCGACCTTGGTCAGCCCGGTGTCGGTGAAGCGCGCGTAGACGAACGACTGCGTCGGCATGAAGCCGCCGCCCGAGGCGTCGATCAGCGTCGTGAATTCGCCCGCCGTCGTGCCCTCTTCGCTGATCGCGGCGGGGCTCACGGTGTCGAAGAGATCGAGCAGCCCGATCGACTGATCGACGCAGGGCACGGTCGTCGCCTCGCAGAGCGGCGCGGTGCCTAGGTCGGCGGGACCGGAGTCTGCCGGGCCCGCGTCGGTCGCGGGCGGAGTGACGTCGTCGTCCCCGCACGCAGCGGCGAACACGACGAGCGAGAGACCGAGCGCGCGGAGGAGGCGGAGTTCGTGGGTCAGGTGCATGGGCTTCACGTGGTCCAAAGGGTAGGGCATTTCACGAGCGGAGGCGGTGGATTCGAGGAGCCGTCAATCGAGGATCGCGAGCTGCCGTTCGGCGAAGATCCCGCCGAGATCGACGCGGATTCCGTCGGTGACGCGGAAGCCCGCGGCGACGAGCGCGCGCGCGGTGCGGTCGGGCTGCGGCGAGAGCCACACGACCCGCGCGCCGGGCGCGAGCACGTTGGGCAGGTGCGCGGCGAGGTCGCAGAGCAGCGTGCCCGGATCGCGATCGCGCCCGACGCGGCGGCCGAGCGGCGGGTTGGTGACGACGAGCGTCGGCGCGTGCGGGGGGCGCTCGAGGAGCGCGTCGCCGTGATGAATGCGCGCGTCGCGCAGGCCCGCGCGCTGCAGCGTCGCTCGCGCGAGGCCCGCGATGCGGCCGTCGACGTCGGTGCCGTAAAGGTGTGCGTACGGGCCGAGGCGCGCGCGCTCGACGAGCTCCGTGCCGGCGCCGCAGAATGGGTCCCACACGACGTCGTCGGCGCGCACCCCGCCGAGCCGCGCGAGCGCGGCGGCGACGGTCGGGTGCGAGGCGCCCTCGGCGCGCTCCTCGAGGTAGTCGAAGCGCGGGTCCGGCAGCGCGTTCGGCGAGAGCCACACGCGCACTCGGCCCGCGCGCTGCTCGATCTCGAGGCGCGCCTCCCACGGCGCGTCGCGCGGGTCGTTGACGAGCTCCGGGCGCAGCCGGCTCACCTCGAGCGCGACGCGAAACGTGTCCGCGCGGCGATGCGCCCCGCCGGGCCAGGCGAGCCGATAGCGCACGCTCCCCACGGTCACCGCGCGCAGCAGCGCGTAGGTGTTCCGCGAGGCGAGCGCGATGGCCGCCGCGGCCGCGACGTCGCCGTCCTCGATCCGCGCCTCGCCGCCGAGCAGCTCGACCTTGGCCGCCGTCCGCAACGCTCGGAGCGCGCCGAGCGTCTCTCCGGCCGGGAGCACGCCGCGCGCCCCGCCCGCCCCGGCGCGCTTGGCGTCGAGCAGCTCTTGCGCCTCGTCGACGAGCAGATCCTCGAAGCCCGGGCGACACGCGAGCAGCACCGTCAGCGCGTGCGGGATCGGCGCGTCGCCGTCGATCGTGCTCTCGCCTTCGGCGCGCACCGCGTCGCGCGAGAGGCGCAGCGCGGCCTCCTCTGCGACGCGCCGCAGCTCCGCGTCGTCCGCGTCGCGCGCGACGTCAGCGACCGCGGCGAGCGCGCTCGCATCGCCGAGCTTGCCGAGCGCGG
>CAIUAC010000263.1 GCA_903896985.1 uncultured Sandaracinus sp. | reverse complement strand
CGCGGCGAGCGCGAGGAGGGCGGCGACCTCCGCTTGCTCGTCACCGACCTGCCCGGTCGCTTCGCAGAGGTCGCGTCCCGCTTCGTCGGCGTCGACGTCGAGGCGCTGCCCGTCGAGGCGATCGACCTGTAGTCGGTCGAGCGCCTCGAGGTCGCGAGTTTACGGGAAGAACATCAGCTTGATGTTCATCGCGATCGCTGCCGCTGCCGCCGCGAGCGACTCACCCGCCACCGCGCCCGACGCGAGCGGGATGATGTAGCGCTCGCCGCTCTTCTTCGCGCGCCACATCCAGACCTCGGTGATCACCGCGCCGATGAAGAACGAGAGCGAGTTCGCGAACGGCACCACGAACGCGAGGCCGATGCCCATCGACGAGGGGATGAAGCGCTTGACCTTGGCGGGCAAGAGCGCGTCGAGGAGCGGCAGCGCGATGCCGATGATGCCGCCGATCGCGATCGCGTAGCGCGCGCTCTCGGGGATCGACGAGATGCCCGCAGAGAGCGCCTCCGCGACCGCGAACCACATATTGGTCGCCGGCGGGTTGAACGCCTCGAGCGCCGCCTTGTTCGGCACGAGCAGATACCAGGCGGGGATCACGGCGACGATGCCGAAGAAGATGCCGTAGAACTGCGCGAGGAACTGCTTGCGCGGGTTGGCGCCGAGCAGATAGCCGCTCTTCAGGTCGGTGAGCAGATCGGCCGACGAGCCCGCCGCGCCAGCCGTGATGCCGGCCGTCATCAGGTTGACCGTCTTGTTCGCGGGCGAGAGCACCGCGTAGACGAACTGCGTGATCTTGCCCATCGCGCCGATCGGCGTCGTGTCCGTCTCGCCCGTCGCGCGGCACGCGACGAGCGCGAGCACGAACGAGAGCACGACCGAGAGCAGCCCGAGCGCCGGGTGAATCCCGAACGACAGCCAGCAGAGCGCCATCAGCCCGACGGTGATCGGCGCCATCCCCACGACGAACCACTTCATCGGCACCTCGAGGCGCGCGACCGGATCGTCGTTGACCGGCGTGCCGTCGCCCTTCGACCTCAGGCCCGTCAGCGCGCGCAGGATCGTGCGCCAGCCGAGCGCGAAGGACGTGAGCCCCGAGGTCACCATCAGCGCCGTGCCGAGCCAGAGGCTCCAGCGCGTCACCTTCACCATCACGAGCTCGCCCGAGTCGCCGAGCGCGACCTCCATGTGCCCGATGAACGTCTTGTGCGGCTGCTGCCAGTCCGCGAGGCCCATCGCGTACGGCACGAGGACGAGGTAGTTGACGAGCGAGCCGAGCATCATCGACGCCGACACTCGAATGCCGACGATCATGCCGGCGGCGATCAGCAGCAAGCTCGGCTCGAAGTTGAAGCCCGCGAGCTGCGCGCCGCTGATCGCGCGCCCGCGGATGCTGAAGACCTTGAACGCGAACGGGAACTCACCGGGGATCAGCGTCGTCGGCTCGCCCGCAGAGTCCTTGAGCAGCGGGAACGAGCGCAGAAAGCCGATCACGCCGCCGACGACGAGCGCGCCGATCAGCGCCCGCGCCTTCAGGATGCTCTCGCTGCCCTTCGCGTAGAGGCTACGCAGCGTCTCCGCCGCGGCGATGCCTGACGGGAACGGCAGCTGCTCTTGGTTGATCATCTGCCGCTTCATCGGGATGGCGAGGAACACGCCGAGGAGCGCGGTGAGCAGCACCCAGCACGCGACGGGGAACCAGCCGAGGCGCTGACCGTCGCCCGAGATCAGGAGGAGCGCGCCGACCGCCGTCGCGAGCGTGCCGCCCGTCGAGTAGCCCGCGGCGCTCGCCGTCGACTGCATGCAGTTGTTCTCGAGCATCGTCATCTTCGTCTTCGCGAGCCCGAGGACCGTGAAGGCGTTCCAGATGGCGTACGAGAGCACGCAGGCGGTGATGGCGACGCCGAACGACCAGCCGAGCTTGAGCGTCGTGTAGAGGTTCGAGATGCTCATCAGCATCCCGAGCACGCCGCCCATGATCACCGCGCGCCACGTCAGCTGAGGGACGTCGTCGCCTTGGTAGTAGTGCTTGACCCAGGCGCGGTCGCGGTCCTCGGGGGCGACGGACATCAGGTCGAACGGCGGAGCCTCGGGGGCGTCTGCGGCGGCGGGAGTCTCGGGAGTCAGAGCAGCCATGGGGGCGACTCGTATCGCGAAGGGCGCGCGCGAAGCAACCTCAGTTCGTGTATCGTCGCGCGCATGACCATCGCCAAGGGGAGGGCGCCGCGCGTCTCGGACGTTGCGGCGAAGCCGACGAAGCAGACCAAGCCGGCCAAGCCGCCGAGCGCCGAGGCGCCCGTCGCGTCGAAGGGCGCGCGCACGCTCGCGCTCGACATCGGCGGCACCGGGCTCAAGGGCATGGTGCTCGATCACGACGGCAAGCCGCTCAACGAGCGCGTCCGCGTCGAGACGCCCCGCCCCGCGACCCCGAAGGCGCTGCTCGCCGCGCTCGCGCAGGTGATCAAGCAGCAGCCGCACTTCGACCGCGTCTCGGTCGGCTTCCCCGGCGTCGTGATGGACGGCGTCGTGCACACCGCGCCGAACCTCGACCCGACCTGGGCCAACGTCGACATCGACGCGGCGGTCACGAAGCTGACGCAGAAGCCCTCGCGCGTCCTCAACGACGCCGCGATTCAAGGCTTTGGCGCCATCGAGGGGCATGGGCTCGAGCTGTGCCTGACGCTCGGCACAGGCGTCGGCTCGTCGCTCTTCGTCGACGGAATCCTCGTGCCGAACCTCGAGCTCGGGCATCACCCCTTCAAGAAGGGCGAGACCTACGAGGAGTACCTGGACAACGCGACCTTCGAGAAGCTCGGGAAGAAGAAGTGGTCCAAGCGCGTCCTCGAGGCGCTCGCGCAGCTCCAGCCGATCTTCAACCCGCGCGTCATCTACCTCGGCGGCGGCAACGCGAAGCGCGTCGTCGGCGAGCTACCGAGCAACGTGCGCATCGTCTCGAACGACGCGGGCATCCTCGGCGGCATCGCGCTCTGGCGCTGAGCGGAGTCTCTGCCCGCGCGCTACGTTGCGCGCATGGGGAACTCACTCCGCGCGCTCGTGGTGCTCTCGATGTTGGTGAGCGCGTGCGGCGACGACGCCGCGCCGCCGCCCGCTGACCTCGGCGCTGACACCGCCGTCGCGGACCTCGGGGTCGACGCCGCCTCGGGCGATCTAGGCGTAGACGCTGCGCTCAGCGACGGCGGGCACGCGTGCGTGCGCGACAGCGATTGCCCCTCGGGCACCGAGTGGTGCGTCGGCGGCGCGTGCGTCGCCTGCGACAACTCCGCGCTCGTCTGCGACATCCTCTGTCAGTTCGGCTGGTCGCTCTACACGCGCAATGGCTGTCAGCCCTGCGCGTGCGCGCCGCCCAACGAGTGCGCCTCGGACGCCGACTGCGGCACTGGAGTGAAGTGCGCGCCGGGCGCGTTCTGCTGGTGCAGCGCGGCTGACGCGTCCTGCTGTCAGGGGAACCTTTGCGTCAACGACGCCTGCACCGGCGCGCCGCCCGTCGGCTGCGTCGCGCGCGGTTGTCCGATCGGTCAAGACTGCGTCGCGACAGCGGGCTGCGCCTCGAGCGGCTGCGCGTGCGAGGCGACGACGGGCACCTGGAGCTGTCTGCCAGACTGCGGCGGCGGCATCTGCGTCGTGCCGCCGTAGCGGGCTCATCGCGTCGAGGCTCAGCGCGCGAGCGCTGCCGTGATCGCGTCGCGCACTTCGGGCTCTTGCTCGCTGCCGAGGCGCGCGCGGAGCGCAGCGCGCACGGCGGGGGTGTTGATCCGCGAGGCCGCGCGGACCGCGCCCATGCGCACCGTGACGAGGTTGTGCGCGAGGTACGGGCGTACCTCGTCCCAGGCGCCGGCGCCGAACGCGCGGGCGAGCGCGTCGACGGCAGTGCGCAGGTAGATCTCGTGCTGCCCCGGCGTCGCGAGCACCGCGTGCAAGAACGTGCGCGTCGCGGGCGACGGATAGAACGCCGCCGCTGCGACCGCGCGCTGCCGCACGAACGGCGCCTCCTGCGTCGAGTCGTAGAGCGCGATCAGGACAGGCAGCGTCTCGGGTCCAAGCTCGCGCCAGACGCTCTCCGGCGGCCCGCCCTCGTAGCCGCTCAGCATCTCGCGGACGCGCGCGATATCCGGCGGCGCGGCGTGCGCGGTGCGGGGCGCGGCGAGCAGCGCAGCGGACGCGAGCAGCAGACCGACGACGGGCAGCGCGAGCGCAGAGAGGCGGCGGAGTCGAAGCATCGTCCGGAGGGTAGCACGCGGCGTGTCTCCTCTTGGGGGCGTGCTCTTCTCCATGCCGCGCTGCGGCATTCTCCCCGGCACGCTGCTACTCTGCCGCGCAGATGCTTCTTCGCTCCGAGACCGTCGAGCAGACCATCGACGGCGACCAGCGCGCGACGTTCGCCAAAGACGTGCTCATGACGGAGGGTGAGCACCCGCTCGGCATGGTGCGCAAGCGCCTGTTCGGGCTCGAGAAGACGCTCGGCACGGTCGTGCTGATCCACGGCTTCGGGCAGAACCGCTACACCTGGCACAACAAGCACCGCAGCTTCTCCGCGTATCTCGCGGCGGCGGGCTGGGACGTCTTCAACGTCGATCTGCGCGGCCACGGACGCTCGCGGCGCTTCGGCTCCGAGCGCCCGCGCTTGCTCGACGACTACATCCGCCTCGACCTGCCCGCGTTCGTCGACGAGGCGCTGCGGATGTCGGGCCACGACAAGCTCTTCCTCGTCGGGCACTCGATGGGCGGGCTGATCGCGTACAGCGTCGCCGGCACCAGCCTGCGCGACCGCGTGCGCGGCGTGGTCTCGATCGGCTCGCCGTATCGCTTCGGGCTCGGCAGCCGCGCGCTGCTCGCGCTCTCGGCGTTCGCGAGCGCGGTGCGCTTCACGGGCGTGCTCGATCGCAACCCGCCGATGCCGCTGCGCATCGTCGGGAACCACCTGCGCAAGCGCGCGGCGCTCTGGGATCTGAAGGCGCTGCCCACGCCGATCCGGGCTTGGCGCCCGGGCTCCGTCGAGCGGAACGTGCTCGACGACTACCTCTCTCGCGCCTTCGATCCGACGAGCCTCTCGGTCGGGCTCGACATCGTCCGCGCGGGGCAGGAGGCGTCGCTCAAGAGCCTCGACGGGCTGACCGACTACGGCACGGCGTTCGAGATGTTGATGAAGCCGCTGCTCGTCATCGCGGGCACCGACGACACGCTCGCGCCCCCGGCGAGCGTGCGCCCCGCGTACGAGCTGAGTCGCTCGCGCGACAAGATGTATCGGGAGTTTCCCGCGGGGCACGTCGACCTGATCATCGGGCGCGAGGCGCCGGTGACCGTGTGGCCGCTCGTGCAACAATGGCTCGCCCGTCGATGAGCGCAGCCAAGCCTCCCACTGACGCGATCACGCCCGCGCCGGGCGCGCAGCGGCTCGCCGAGACGGCCGCCGAGAAGGCGATGGAGCGCCTGCTCCCCGACGCGAGCGCGCAGCAGCGCAAGGCGGTCGTCACGCTGATCGCGCCGTGGGCGGAGAAGCTCGTGCGCGGCCTCGACGATCTCGTGCGCATCCCGGGCACGAACCTCGGCATCGGGCTCGACGCGGTCGTCGGCTTCTTCTTTCCTGCGGCGGGCGACGTCGTCACCGGGCTCGGCTCGGTCGCGCTGCTCTTTCTCGCGATCCGGCACAAGCTCCCGACGGTCGTCATCGGCCGGATGCTGATCAACATCGGGATCGACACGCTCGTCGGCAGCGTGCCGATCGTCGGCGACGTCTTCGACCTCTTCTGGAAGTCGAACCGCAAGAACCTCGACCTGATCCAGAAGTTCAAGGACAACCCCAAAGAGAAGCCGCACCCTGCGGACTACGCGCTCGTGGGGCTCGGCGTCGTGCTCGCCGCCGCGAGCGTGGTCATCCCGACGCTGGTGTTCGTCTTCTTCGGGGCGACCCTCTTCACCCTCGTCGGCACGCTGCTCTCGCTGCTCGTCGGGGGCGGCAACTCCGCACACTGATTTCGACGTAAGCTCGACCAACTCGAAAGGGACCGCGCCGTGGACCTCAAGCGTTTCTTCAAAGATCAGGGCTCGAAGGTGATTCAGGACCCGCGCTTCATGAAGCTCATGCAGGACGAGCGCGTCATGAAGACGGTGATGAAGGGCTTCCAGCTCAAGCAGCACGCGCAGGAGCAGTTCGACGCGCGCGTCGAGACGGTCGCCAAGCAGCTCAACCTCGCGACCAAGGCGGAGCTCCGAGACCTCAAGCGCGCGCTCTCGAAGATGGAGCAGGAGCTCAAGAAGGAGCGCGCCAAGAACAAGGACGCCGACGGCTCGAAGGCCTGAGCGTGCGCGCCTCCTCTCGTTCCCTCGGAGCGCGGCTCGCGCTCGGGTCGGCGCTCGCGCTCGTCGTGTCGTGTGGAGGCAGCACCGTCGAGGGTGAGGCGGGCGCGGGGACGCACGCGACGACCGCGGGCAGCGGCGCTGCGGGCACCGGCGGCGAGACCCAGGTCGTCGAGCCGACCGCGCCTGACGCGGGGCCGCCCTCGGGGCTCGCCGTCGACGCGAGCGACCCCGCGGTGCAGCGCGCGCGCGTCCTCTTCACCGACGGGCTCGCCGCCTACGAGGCTGGGCGGCTCGAGGAGGCCGCGACGAAGCTCGCCGAGGCCTACGGGCTCGTCCCGACGCCGGAGCTCGCGTTCAACGTCGCGCGCATCTACGAGCGCATGGGCGACGCGGAGAAGGGCATCGCGAACTTCCGGATCTATCTGCGCGATGGCACGCCGACTGACGCCGAGCGCACGGACATCGCGCGCCGCATCGCCGCGCTCGAGGCGCTCGCGCAGCGACAGCACGACCAGATCTTCGCGGCACCGGCGAGCACCGACGACCTCACCGCGGAGGCGCGCACGTTCTTCCTGCGCGGCGTGACGATGTTCCAGGGGCGTCACTTCGACGCGGCGATGCAGGCGTTCATCGCGGCGTACAACTTCGCGCGGCTTCCCGAGGTCATCTACAACCTCGCGATCACCGCCGAGAAGCTCGAGCGTACGCAGGACGCGATCGACTACTACCGCGAGTTCCTGCGCGCGCGCCCCGACGATCCGAACCGCACGCAGATCGAGGCGAAGGTGCGGACGCTCCGCGGCAACCACTGAGCGCGCGCGTTGCCGCGGCCCCTCGCGCAGCCTTGACGCCCCCAGCCCGGCGATGCTAGTTCCGTCCCGCTGAATCGCCATTCAGCGACCTCTAACGAAGGACTCGACCATGCCCGACGCCAAGACCGACTTCACGACGAACATCCCCGCCAAGATCGCCGCGAACCCCGACAAGGCCAAGGAGATCGGCGCGACCTTCCTCTTCAAGATCAGCGGCGACGACGGCGGCACTTGGTACCTCGACCTCAAGGAGAACGTCGGCGTCTCGGCGGGCGACGCGGAGGGGCTCACGCCCGACTGCACGCTCGAGCTGACGGACGAGGATTGGAAGACGATGAGCGAGAACCCGGGCGCCGCGATGCAGCTCTACTTCCAGGGCAAGCTGAAGGTCTCCGGCAACGCGATGCTCGCGACCAAGCTCCAGCAGATCCTCGCTTGAGCTCGCCGGGCTCGATGCCCGGTGACGGCGCGCGCGCGGCTACGGCTGCGCGCGCCGTCGATGATCGACCGCTCCTCGGCTTGAAGGTCCTCGATCTTTCGCGCCTCCTGCCCGGCCCTTTCGCGACGATGGTGCTCGCGGATCTCGGGGCGCAGGTGGACAAGGTCGAGGACCCGTCTGGGGGCGATTATCTGCGGATCATGCCGCCTCAGGTGGGCGGCATGAACGCGGTTTTTCACGCGCTCAATCGGGGCAAGCGCAGCCTCGTGCTCGACCTGAAGAGGTCCGAGGCGCGCACCGCGTTGCTGCGCCTCGTCGCGGGCTACGATGTGCTCGTCGAGAGCTTCCGCCCCGGTGTGCTCGAGCGCCTCGGGCTCGGCTATGCCGCGCTCGCGGAGACGAACCCGCGCCTCGTGTACTGCGCGATCACGGGCTACGGGCAGACGGGTCCGCTCGCCCATCGCGCGGGGCACGACCTCGACTACCTCGCGCGCGCGGGCGTGCTCGGGCTGACCGGGCCCGAGGGCGGCGCGCCGCAGGTGCCGGGCGTGCAGCTCGCGGACGTCGGGGGCGGGGCGCTCTTCGCGGTCGCAGGGATCCTCGCGGCGCTGACGGCGCGCGGGGTCAGCGGCAAGGGCCGGTTCGTCGACGTGAGCATGTGCGAGGGAGCGCTCGCGTTCGGCATCTTCGGGCTGATGTCGCGCTACGGCGGCATGGGCACCGTCGCGGGCGCCGACGTGCTCGGCGGCGGGATCGCGGCGTACAACACCTATCGCACGAAGGACGGCAAGGCCGTCGCGCTCGGCGCGCTCGAGCCGAAGTTCTGGATGGCGTTCTGCAGCGGCACGGGGCTGCCCTTCGACCTGCAGGCGCTCGCGCCGGGGCCCCATCAGCCCGAGTGCAAGCGCAAGGTCGCCGAGGTCATCGCCGCGCGCACGCGCGAGGAGTGGGCGAGCTTCGCGGAGCAGCACGACTGCTGCCTCGAGCCGGTGCTCGAGCCGAACGAGCTCCCGCAGGATCCGCAGCACCTCGCCCGCAACGTGTTCACGACGGCGACGTTCGCGGGCGGTGCGACGCTGCCGATCCCGCGCACGCCGATCGCTGCGGCGAGCGCCGACGTCGCGTGCGCACCGCGCCAAGGGGCGCACACCCGCGAAGTGCTGCTCGAGGCTGGGCTGAGCGAGGACGAGCTCGCGGCGCTCGGCGTGTAGCTCGGCGGCCGGAACGTCAGCGGGCCGCGCGTTCTCCGGACCCGGGCGGTTGGCTCAGGTCTCTTCTTCGAGGTCCTCGGCGAGGTAACTCAGGATGACCTCGTCGAGCGAGCGCTCACTGACGAGGTCACCGCCGAAGATCGAGTCGCTCGCGGGCTGCGGCTTGGTCGGAGTCGTCTCTGCGGCGTCCGCGAGCGGCGCCGAGACACGCTCGGTCTTCACCGCGGGGCGCGTCGACTGATAGCGTCCCGCGGTCGCGACGCTCGGCGCGGCGGAGGGGGCCTTGCCGGGAGCAGCGGCGCTGGCCGCAGCCGCGGCGCGCTCGAGGGCGT
>CAIUAC010000262.1 GCA_903896985.1 uncultured Sandaracinus sp. | reverse complement strand
TGACGCCGCTGCTGACGCGCGGGGACCTCGTCGCGATGACGCTCGACGGGGACCGCCTCGACTACGTCACGGCGATCGCGCGGACGGGCACGGGCAAGGACGTCGTCGCGCCCGTCATCACCGATCCGACCGCCTTCGGCAGCGCGCTCGTGCCGGGGAGTCACGCGACGGTCGTCGACGTCGCGGACGGCGGCGGAGGCACGCTCTTCGACTGGGAGATCAACCTGCCGATCATCGGCTCGAGCGGGCGGATGCGCCTGACGCCCGCGGACGCGACGGGCGAGACGGTCAGCGTCAGCGGCGTGAGCGGCGCGCTGCACGCCGGGCAGTGGCGCTTCGAGACGCACGTGCAGCCCTGGGGCGAAGCCGTCGTCGTCGCGCAGGGGCGCTTCGATCCCGGCGACACGACGTGGCTGCTGCGCGGCGTCGTGCATAGCAGCGCGGACTTCGGCGCGGGGCTGACGGCTGCGGGCGAGCTGATGGTCGCCCGGGCGATTCGCTCACGCGCCATGGACGCCGTCGAGGCGCAGACCGCAGCGAGGGCTGCGGCTGCGACGGCCGCCGCGACTGCGGGCGCGGCGACGACGGCTCAGTAGGGACGCTGGGTCAGGGAGGCGAACAAACGCCGGCGGTGCACGTCATCGTCGCGTTGCAGACGGTGCCGTCGAGGACGTTCGCGCCGTGACAGCTACCGCCGCCGCAGATGTCCATCGAGGTGCACTCGTTGAGGTCGTCACAGATGTCGGTGTTCGGAGCGTGCGTGCACACGCCGGTGACCGGGGTGCAGGCGTCCGTCGTGCAGACGTTGGTGTCGGCGCAGTCGACCGCGACGCCGTGGCAAGCCGTCGCGAGGCACACATCGCCGGTCGTGCAGGCGTCGCCGTCGTCGCAGGAGATGGTGTTCGGCGCGTGCACGCAGACGCCCGTCGCCGCGGTGCAGGAGTCGGTCGTGCAGACGTTCGTGTCGGAGCAGTCCTTCGCGGCGTGCACGCAGACGCCGGTCGCCGGGGTGCACGAGTCGTCCGTGCACGCGAACGTGTCTGAGCAGTCCTTCGCGATGCCAGCGCCACACGCGCCAGCGGAGCAGACGTTACCGACGGTGCAGGGATCGCCGTCGTCGCAGGAGTCGGTGTTGTTCGCGTGCACGCACAGCCCGGTCGCCAGGTTGCAGGAGTCGGTGGTGCACGAGTTCATGTCGTCGCAGCTGACGGAACAAGCCGTGCCGAGATCGACGGAGCCGAGGTCGGCGGGGCCGAGGTCGGCGGGGCCGAGGTCTGCCGGGCCGAGGTCTGCCGGGCCGAGGTCTTCGGGACCGAGATCCGCCGGACCGAGATCGTCACCACCGAGGTCGACGTCGGGGATGCCGAGGTCATCGACGTTCATGTCGACGGGCATATCCGTCTCGGCCATGTCCGCGACCTCGAGGTCGGGCTCGTTCAGGTCTTCCGGCACCGTCATGTCGACGACGCCCGCGTCCTCGCCGGGCGGGAGGATCTTCGTGCGATCGAAGTTGGCGACCAGCTCACAAGCAGAGAGCAGGGGCGCGAGGCAGAGCGCGGCGATCAGGATGCGGTGGGTCTTCATGGTAAGGACTCTCCTCGAAAGCGCAGGCATCAGAAGCTCAGCCGTGCGGTGAGGCCACCGCCGCTCGGACCGACCACCGGGGCGAGGTGAAGGCGGGCGGTCGGCGCCGCCGCCTCGGGTTCGCCCTCCTCCTCGTCGTCGCTGCCGTTCGCGAAGTTGAGCACGAGGGCCGTGATGAAGCCGGCGACGGCGACGCCGAAGCCGACGTCGGCGAAGAGCGCGAGACGCTCACCGCTGTCGGCGCTCGCCTCGGTCGGGGTCGTGTCGAAGCTGGCCTGCTCCGAGAGCGCCAGGAAGCCGAGCACCGTGCCGGCGACGAGGCCCGCCGCGCCCACGCCCGCCGAGATCCACACGCCCGCGCCGGGGCCTTCGTCCTCAGTCTCTTCGCCATCGCCTGAGCCTTCGCCCTCGACGGGGGGCGGCGTGACCTCGACGGGAGGCGGCGGCAGCGCCGTGAGCGCAGGCACCGCAAGCTCCTGCCGCGAGCCGAACGTCACGGTGACGGTCTGTGCCGCGGCCGGCTCGTAGCCCTCGAGCGACAACGAGATCGCGTGGTCGCCCACCGCGGCCTCGATGTCGGCCGGAGTGACGCGCCCGGTGTCGGTGCCATCGAGGCTGATCGCGGCACCCGCCGGATCGCTCGAGACGGCGATGACGCCGGGGCGCGTGCGCATCTGCTCGATGCGCGCCTGCACCGCGGCTCGATCGGGCGCGTCGGCGCGGAGCGTGAGGTAGCGCTCGAGCGTCGCGACGGCGTCGGCCACCTTGCCCTGACGCTCCTGCGCCTCTGCGACGCTGAGGAGCGCGACGGGGTTCGGCACCGCGGCGAACGCGGCCTCGAACTGCGCCTGCGCTTGGGCAAACTGCCCGTCGTGGAAGAGACGCTGACCCTCGCCGTACGCGGTGCGCGCGGCCGCCGTCTGCTCCGCGGTCGGACCAGCAGGCGCTGCGACCACGGGGACGGGATGCGCAACGCGCCCGCCGTGACGCTGCGCCGAAGCGTCAGCCGCGGAGAAGATGGCGAGCGCCGCGAGCGCGAGCGTCGCAGACGAAACGAGCGGACGGCACCGTACTGCCCCGAGAAGACGGTTCATGTGCGCCAAAGTACGCGGCGGAGTGCGCCGCCGTCAACCTCTCGCGGCGCCGAGCAGCGCTACGCCTTCGCGGTTTGCTCCGCGAGGGGCTCCACCGTGCCGCGGCTCGTGAGGAACGCCTCGACCCGGTCGAGTGGGGCGCGCAGTGCCGCCGCGAGCGGCTCGAGGCGCAGCATCTCCTGGTCGAGCTCGTGCACGAGGTGCGTGGTCTCGCGCTCGATTCGCTCGTTGTGCTCGTCGAGCTGCTGGCGCAGTCCAGCGAGCTGGAATTCGAGCTCGTCACAGGCCGAGGCCTCCGAGCGCAGCGCCTCGTCGACGGCCGCGAGCTCCCAGAGCACCGCGTCTGCCGGGCCCTGCTGGGCGTCGCTCTTGCGCGCCTTCAAGCGCGTCACCTCGCGCGCCGCGCGCAGCTCGTCCCGGCGCGCGACCAGCTGCTCGAGCTCCCCGCGCCGCTCGCTCAGCTTTCTGCCGAGGTCGTCGATGGCGCGCCCGAGGGTCACGCGCAGCCCGCGCGCCTTCGCGCTCAGCTCCTCGACGCCGCTCTGGTGCTGCTCCGCGAGCCGCCCGCCGTCCTCGAGGTCTTCGAGCGTGCGCGCGACGAAGGCCATCGCGTGCGCGACCTCGGGCGGTCCGGGCTGCACCGCGTCGACCTCGTCGAGCGCTGCGCGGATCGCGTCGAAGCGGCTGCGCCAACGCCTCGCGCCGAGGAGGCCGTCGGCGGCGGGGCGCGCCGGCGTGGGCGCACCTGCCGGTCGCAGGGGCTCGGTCGCGGCCGCCATCGCCTCGCGCACGCCCTCCTCGATCGGCACGCCGATCCCATCGATCGGCGGCGACACCGGGATCGAGATCCGGTCGTACCCGCGCGTCAGTCGGCGCGCGTCGCTCGACGACGGCATCTCGTCGAGCGCGACCACCGGGGTCGCCGCGCCCGACGGCCCATCGGTCGACGAGGCCTCGCGCTCCAGCCCCTCGGCCGCCGTCGGTGCGTAGAGCGCGGCGCGCTTCTCGCTCGAGAGGGGCTCTCCGAGGCCGCCCCTCGACGTCTCCGAGCCGAGGCGCTCGCGCACCTTCGTCAGCTCCGCGAGGAAGTGAAACGCATCGCGGAAGCGGTCCTGCGGGCTCTTGCGCAGGCAGCGCAGGACGAACTCCTCGACCGGCGGCTCGACCGAGGGGAGGCGCACGCGCAGCGGGATCGGCTGCTCAGTGACGTGCTTGACGAGCAGATCGCCCGGATATTCGTAGTCGAACGGCAGCGCCGCGGTGACCATCTCGTAGAGGATCACGCCGAGCGAGTAGAGGTCCGCGCGCCCGTCGATGTGCGCCGACTGGATGTACTCGGGCGCGATGTAGCCCGGCGTGCCGAAGATCTGCTGCGAGCCCGTCATCGAGGGCGCGTCCATGATCTTCGCGATGCCGAAGTCGAGCACCTTCACGAAGTCCGGGCGCCCGCGCTTCTGCAGCACGATGATGTTCTCGGGCTTCAGATCGCGGTGCACGACGCCCATCTGATGCGCGCGGGAGAGCGCGCTCGCGATCTGCTCCGCGATGTCGAGCGCCCGGAGCGCGGGGAACGCCCCCGTGCCCATCGTCTTCAGGAGCGACTCGCCCGGCACGTACTCCATCACGAGATAGACCATGCCGTCGTCGGACTCGCCGAAGTCGGTGATCTCCACGATGTTGTCGTGGTTGATGCGGTTGACGGCGCGGGCCTCGCCGAGGAAGCGCTCACGCTGCATCGGGTCGACGGCGAGGTCCCGGCGCAGCGTCTTGATCGCCATCAGGCGGTCGATCATCACGTGCCGCGCGAGGTAAACGCTCGACATCCCGCCCGTGCCGAGGCGTGAGATCAGCCGATAGCGCCCGCCGACCGTGCGGCCGATCAGCGGGTCGAGCACCGCGCGCACCTCCGCCCCGTCGCGCGGACAGCGCTCGGCGTCGTCGGGGTACAGCTCAGAGCAGCGCGGACAGACCTTCATCGGGGGGCCGAGGGTACTTCCGCTCGGGGCAGAACGGGAAGCGGTTCGCGTGTGCGAACGCTCAGCCCCGCGTCTTGGGCGCGGAGCGGGCGGCTACAGCATGTCGAGCGCGACCGACATATCGGCCGGGCCGAGGTCCTCGGACATCCCCGCGTCGGGCTCGCCAGCGTCCACAGCGCCGAGATCGTCTGCGCCGAGATCCGCGCTGCCGAGGTCCGCGCTGCCGAGGTCCGGGGCGCCGAGGTCTGCGCCGCCGAGGTCCATCGCGCCGAGGTCGCGCGGGCCCGCGTCCGTCGCGCCGCACGTCACCGCGCAGGTGCCGCGGTCGGTCAAGCTCGCGCTGCCCTTGCAGCACACGAAGCCGGACGAGCAGTCCCCGGACAGCTGACAGACCGCGCCCTCACCGCCGCTGCAAGCTGAGAGCCCGCCAGCAGAGAGACAGAGGAGCGCGAAGAGGACGACTGAGCGAAGGAGCGAAGATTTCCGGTTCATCGGGCGGCCGGACCATAGCGTTCGACGCGGCGCCTGTCGATTGACGCTGCGGGTCATCGGCTCTCCTCGCCGTAGGCGCAGCGAAACCCGAGCTGTACGTCGCGCGTGCCCTCGGGGGCCATGCCGCGGTAGGCGCTGCGGAGGGCGAACGACGGCGAGTCGAACGAGCCGCCGCGAAACACGCGCAGCGAGCCGACCGTGGGGCCCGTCGGATCGACGCGCGGCGAGGTCGAGTAGTACCCGCGGTCATACCAGTCGGCGACCCACTCGGACACATTGCCCGCCAGGTCGAGGAGGCCGAACGGGCTCGCCCCATCCGGGTAGCTCGCGACGGGGGCGAGGAACGCGTAGCCATCGTCCGTCGCGCGCAGGGTGCGCACGAGCCGACCGTGGTTCGCGAGCCGACCGTCCCAGCCGCTGCCCCACGGGAACGTCCTGCCGGTCATCGCGGCCCGCGCTCCGCCCCGCGCTCCGCGCTCCCACTCGGCTTCCGTCGGGAGGCGCCCGCCGACGGACGCGCAGTACTGCTGCGCCTCGCGCTGCGAGACGCCGACCACCGGCAGCGTGCCGCCTGCGAGGCGCGCGTCCGTCGCGCCGACGACCGACGGCACACATTCGCCCGCGGCGACGCAGCGCGCATAGGCGTCCTGCGTCACCTCCGTGCGGTCGAGGCCAAACGCCGAGACGCGCACCCGATGCGCCGGGGTCTCGGACGCGAAGAGCTCCTCCGTGCACTCTTGCTCGAGCGGCAACCCGTCGAGGTCGTGCCGGCAGAGGCGTATCGCCGCCTCGACGTCCTCGGGAGCGCTGCCCATGACGACCTCACCCGCGGGGACGCGCACCACCGCGGGCAAGCGCACGCGGAGCGGCGTCGAGCCCGCCGCGAGCAGCGGCGCGAGCGCGAGCAAGGCGGCGACGCGGCGGAGTCGGAGCACGGTGAGAGGACCGTAGCAGGCGCAGCGTTCAGGCGCGGACAGCGCCGCGAGCGCGCGCGAGCCACGAGGCAGCAGCGAGCGCGACGAGCACGCCGACGAGCTGAGAGGTCGAGACGCCGAGCACGACGCCGCGCACCGCGTCGCCGCGCAGGGGCTCGAGCGCGACGCGGAGCACGCCGTAGAGGAGCGCGTAGAGCGCGAAGCGCGCGCCGGGTGCCCTCGAGGCGAGGCGAGCGCTCGGCACGAGCGCGACGAGCGCCGCGATCAGCACGAGCGCCGCGCCCTCGTAGAGCGGCCATGGGTGGCGCGCGAGCATCGGATGAGCCGCGGGCGCGCGGAGGTCCGTGTACGTCACGGCGAGCGGCCCGTCCGACGGCGCGCCGTAGCAGCAGCCCCCGAGAAAGCAGCCGACGCGACCGAGGGCGTGCCCGAGCGGGAGCGCGGGCGCGGCGCTGTCCGCGAGCGTCGCGAGGGGCAAGCGCAGCCTCCGCGCGGCGACGACGAACGCGCCGATGCCGCCGAGCAAGCCGCCGAGGAACACGCGCCCGCCCGTCGTCACGGCGACGAGCAGGTCGCCCGTGCGCACCGCCTCGACGACGACGAAGAGCAGCCACGCGCCGGCGAGCGCCCCGCCGATCCCGACCGCGAGCGCCGCGACGACGCGCCCCGGATCGAGGTGCGCGCGCACCGCGCGGCGAACGAAGAGCGCCCCGCCGACGAGCAGCGCGAGCGCGAAGAGCACGCCATACGAGCCGATCGGGCGCGTGCCTCCAGGCACGGGCAGCTCGTACAGCACCGGGTACATCGTCGCTCAGCTCGGCGGCGGGACGGGCCTCGGCCGACTCGAAGCCCCGGAGGGGAGGCCGCGCGACGCGCTGTCCGAGGCGCTGCTCGGCACGAGCGGCGGAGGCGGGAACGCGGGCGGAGGCGGAGCGTTTGGATCCGGCGGTGGAGCGACCTCGACCGCGGCATCGGGATCGGCGTCGAGCGCGTCGTCGGCGTCCGAGTCCGCGCCGAGATCGAGCGCGTCGACGGGCCCCGCGTCGCGGCGCACGAGCCAAGGAGGCGGGTTCCCGCTCCCCGAGGTCCACGAATACGACAGCCCGCCGTCGCCTCGATTGTGCGGGCCCGCGACCATGCCCGCCGTGCAGAGCGCGTTGCAGAGCCCGCAGGTGAGCGCGAAGATCAGCCCAAAAAGAAAGGCGATGATCGACACGATCATCCCCGCCATGCCCGTCCCGCCGGACTCGCCTTCAGCCTTCGCGCGCGACATCGCGATGCCGCCGAGCACGGCGCCGACGAGCGCGACGACGGGCGCGCCGAACGACAGCACGCTCCCGACGCCGGGCAGCCACGTCAGCAGAATGCCGCCGAACATCATCAGCAGGGACACGACCCCAAGCACGATCGAGCCGACGCCCATGGGGGCGAGAGTCGCATCCACGCGCGGCACGTCAAGCCCGGTCGCGCGGCGCGTCGAGCCTCTCCGCGCGGCAGAGCCCGCGCTTGCCTGCTAGGCTCGCGCGCCCATGCCACCGACTCCCGCAGAAAAAGGGCGCAAGAAGCGTCTGCCGAAGAAGAGCGCGGAGCCCATGCACGCGGGGCGCTGCGCGATCATCGGTCGCCCGAACGTGGGCAAGTCCACGCTCCTGAACGCCCTCCTCAAGCAGAAGCTCGCCATCGTCGCGAGCAAGCCGCAGACGACGCGCACCCACATCTTGGGCGTGTATCTCGGCGCGGAGCCTCCGACGCAGATCGCGTTCCTCGACACGCCCGGGCTCCATCGCCCGAAGAACGCGCTCGGACGCGCGCTCGTCGAGTCCGCGAAGGGCGCGCTCGAGGGCGCGGAGGTCACGCTGATGCTCGTCGAGGCGCCGTCGCGCCCGAGCGCAGAGCCGCCGACGGCGCCGAGCGCGGAGGACTCCGAGGTGCTCGCGATGGTGAAGGCGTCGGGCCGCCCGGCGATCCTCTGCATCAACAAGATCGACCGCCTCGCC
>CAIUAC010000261.1 GCA_903896985.1 uncultured Sandaracinus sp. | reverse complement strand
GCCGAACGGGCCGAGCGTCGCGAACGTGGCGCGTCCGGCAGCCGCCGTCGCGAGCCCCGAGGCGTCGTGGCACGACACGCCGATGAGCGCGGACTCGCCGAGCACGGCGCGCGCCTCCGCTGGAGTCAGAGAGCGCTCCGGCAGGTGCACCCCATCGGCGCCCACGAGTCGCGCGAGGTCGACGCGCTCGTTGACGAAGAGCAGCGCCCCATGCGCCCGCGTCGTCTCGCGGAGCGCGCGGGCGAGCGCGAGCACGTCCTGCGTGCTGCCGTCGAAGCCCGCCGACGCCTTCGCGCGCACCTGCACCGCGACGCGCCCGGGCGGGACGGCGGCGAGCACGGCGCGCGTCGCCGCGACGAGGTCGACGCCGAGCGTCGGATCGGTGATCAGGTAGAGGTCGAAGGGGAGCGTCACGCCGCCGGGTCCGCGCGCTCGCCCCTCGCCGCGCTCACGAGTGCTTGCTGCCGAGGACGCCCGCGAGGGGGCTCGACGCGGTCGCGTACAGCTTCCGCTCGATGCGCCCGGCGAGGAACGCCTCGCGCCCGCACTCCACGCCCTTGCGCATCGCGCGCGCCATCAGGACGGGGTTCTTCGCGCCCGCGATCGCCGTGTTCATCAGCACGCCATGGCAGCCGAGCTCCATCGCGATCGCCGCGTCGGACGCGGTGCCGACGCCCGCGTCGACGATCACGGGGACCTTCACGGTGTCGAGGATGATCTCGAGGTTGTACGGGTTGCGCACGCCGAGCCCGCTGCCGATCGGCGCCGCGAGCGGCATCACCGCCGCGCAGCCGAGGTCCTCGAGCTTCTTCGCCGTGATCGGATCGTCGCTCGTGTAGGGCAGCACGGTGAAGCCCTCCTTGACGAGGATCCGCGCCGCCTCGAGCGTCTGCACGACGTCGGGGAAGAGCGTCTTCGGATCGCCGAGGACCTCGAGCTTGACGAACGACTCGCCGAGGATCTCCCGCGCGAGCCGGCACGTGCGCACCGCGTCGTCCGCCGTGTAGCAGCCGGCGGTGTTGGGCAGCAGCGTGAAGCCGTGCTCACGCAGGAAGCCGAGCAGCGAGCCCGCGCCGCTCGCGCTGAGATCGATGCGCCGCACCGCGACGGTCACGACCTGCGCGCCCGACTCGAGGAGCGCCGCCTTCGTCTCCTCGAGATCCTTGTACTTGCCCGTGCCGACGAAGAGGCGCGAGTGGAACGTGTGCCCGCCGATCACGAGCTGGTCGGTGTTCGCGAGCTGGTCCGTGAATCCCGTCATCATCCACCTCCGACGAAGTGCACTACCTCGAGCTCGTCGCCTTCGTGCAAGCGAGTCGCCTCGTGCTGCGCGCGCGGGACGAGGTCCTTGTTGCGCTCGACCGCGACGGGCACGGCGCCGAGCCCGAGCGTCTCGAGGAGCGCGCGGACGGTCGTCTGTTCAGCGACCTCGCGGGGCTCGCCGTTCACCTGAATTCGCATGGGCCGAGGCTAGCACGCACGGTGAGCGCGCACGCCTCAGCGGGAGAGGCCGACGCGGCGCCGCGCGCTGAGGCAGTTCGCGCTGCCGAGCGTGAAGTCCCGGCAGTTTTTCGGGCGGTCTTCATAGACGTCGCAGGTGTAGAGCCGCTCGGGCGTGCCGACGCCCGCGAGCGCGACGCAGCGAGTGTCGTCCGGGCTGCCGAAGGCGCTGCGCTCGGGCACGCGGCGCATCGACCGGAAGCCGTCGCTCTCCACGACGACGAGCGCGACGTGCGCCGTGACGACGACGTCGTCTGCGCGCACGGGCACCGCGCCGAACGCCTCGCGGCAGCACGCGCCGCAGGTCTGACAGTCGAGGGCGGCCTCCCAGCGCTCGCACGCGGGCTCGGTCGCGCGCGTCCGGCGGCGCTCCTCGGTCTGTCGGCAGAGCGCGTTCGGCCCGAGCCACGCGCAGCCGCCGCACAGCTCCTTCGCGCGGTCGCCCACCGCCATCGGGAGGCGCGAGCGCGGATGCGTCGGCGCGGGGCTCTCGATGAGCGCGTGCAGGCTCGGCAGCGCGGCGCCCG
>CAIUAC010000260.1 GCA_903896985.1 uncultured Sandaracinus sp. | reverse complement strand
GTCCACATCCCCGTCGTGCCGCCCGAGATGGTGACGTCCTTCGGCGAGGTGATGGTGAAGCGGTAGGCCGCGTCCTTGGCGCCGCTGCCGGAGTTGCACGCGAGGGAGTAGTCGTCCTCGACCTCGTCGAAGTTCCCGGTGAAGGTGCCGCCCGCGGAGATGTCCACGGTGCCCGGCCCGCACTGATCGACCGGCGGGATCGCCGTCGGGTCGGTGATGCGCAGGTTCAGGTCGAACGCGCCCGCGGTGTTGGTCTTGACGATGATCGCGTAGTCACCCGCCGGCAGGCTGCGGATGAGGGCCGAGGGCGCCGTGCTCGTGTTGCACTTCAGCTCGGGCCCCGTCGCGCAGTTCGCGAGCGAGCGAATCGCCACCGCCCCACCGCCCGCGCCCGCCGCCGTCACGCGGACGTCGTGGGCCTCGGTCAGGCTGAACGTGAAGACAGAGTCGGGGCCGGAGCCGCCGCCGCACGCGAGCGTGTAGTCGCCGCGCAGACCGCGCGTCGAACCCGAGTAGGTACCGGCGCCCGGCAGCGCGACGGCCAGCGCGCCGCAGGTGTCGTTCGTCGGAGTGCAGGTGGGGTCGTTGTAGTCGCGCAGCCCGTTGCAGTTGTCGTCGCGACGGTTGGTGCAGTCCTCGACGGCGCCCGGGTAGATGTGCGTGCCGAAGCGCGGGTCGTCGTCGCAGTCCTCACCGCCGCAGCGGCCGTCGGTGAAGGTGTCGCCGTCGAGATCGCGCACGTTGTAGACGCAGCCGAGCGCGGTGTCGCAGGAGTCGACCGTGCACGCGGACTCGTCGTTGCAGTAGAGCGGGGCCGAGGGACGACAGCCGCCGACGAGCGGGTCTGGGTCGCAGATCTCCATGCCGTTGCAGGCGTCGCCGTCCGAGCAAAGCTCGTGCTGCGGCATCTCGAAGCAGGTGTTCGTCTCCTCGAGGCAAGCGGCGAGCGTGCAGTCGACGGTGTCGGTGCAGGGGTCGCTGCCAGCGACGCAGACGCTGCCTTCGCAGCGCTCGACGCCGTTGCAGTAGCAACCATCGTCGCAAGTGTCCGCGCCCGTGCACGCGTCGCCGAGCGTGGCCCCCGCTTCAGTGCAGGTGTCGACCGTCGCGTCTGGATACCCGAACATATCGGGAACGCCGAGGTCGACGCCCCCGAAGTCGAACGGGAAGGACGAGTCGGGGAGGCTCGGCGTCGGGGCGACCTTCTCGCAGCCGACGGTGGGCACGAAGAGGGAGACGGCGAGAGCGACGAAGGCAAGCTTCTGAATCCGCATGATGACTCCGGTGTTCTCAGGGGGCCGCAACGGTGATCTCGAACGTGTATGCGCCCATGCTGCCCGGGCTGTATCCATCGACAACGAAGAAGAAGGTGCCGGGGCCCATCACTCGCGTCAGCGCGCTCGCGCCGCCTCCGCTGCCGCCGTCGTCATCGCAATAGGCGTCGCCGCCCGTCACGCACGCGTCCCGGAAGATCATGAGCACGGTGTCGAAGGTGCTGCCGTCGGTCGTCGCCGTGACGGACTGCGAGGCGGTGAGGTCGAGGCGGAACGCGACGTCGGGGCCGTCCGCGGTCGTGCCGCAGACGGTCGAGTGATAGTCGTCGAACGCGCCGATCGTCGTACCGCTGTAGGTGCCACCCGTCGGCGGCACGAGCACCGCGGTGCCGCAGCTATCGTTGCTCATCACAGGAATGATCGGAGTCGGCACGGAGGTCGTCACCGTGAGGCCGAAGCTCGCGCGTGAGTAGCCCTCGACGACGACGAAGTAGGTGCCGGCCGCGAGGTTGCGCAGGCGCGAGCGCACCGGGAGGCCGCGGTCGCAGTGCAGCTCGGAGCCGCCCGTATCGCAGGTCGTGCGGATCGACGCGTTCATGTAGCGGGTCCCGCCGTCGATGAGGACCGTGACGTCGCGCGGCTCCGTGATCGTGAACGAGTAGACCGCGTCGACATAGTTGTAGCCGCAGCTGGTGACGAGATCGTCCTGCTTGTCGGCGAGGGTGCCCGGCGTGAGCGTCTCGAGCGTGAGCGGGATGGCGTTCGCGCAGGTATCGCCCGCAGGGACCGGCGTCGAATCGGAGAAGGTGACGTCGAGCGTGAAGTCGATCGCGCGATACGACGGGCCATCGAGCACGAT
Source organism: uncultured Sandaracinus sp. (assembly GCA_903896985.1). Taxonomy (GTDB): domain Bacteria; phylum Myxococcota_A; class Polyangia; order Polyangiales; family JADJQN01; genus CAIUAC01. The sequence continues at coordinate 4,431 of CAIUAC010000260.1, read as the reverse complement.
GAAGTACGTGCCCGCGGCCAGCGCGTTGACCGTGGTGTCGAAGGGCGCGCCGCCCGTGCGGCGCTGGACCGCGCCCGCGACGCCGCAGGTGCCGTAGATGGCCCCGTTGATGGTGTCGCCCGTGGACGCGGTCGCCGTGACGTGGACGTTCTTGGCCGTCGGCAGCGTGAACGAGTAGACGAGGTCGGGCGAGCCCGAGTAGCCGCAAGGCAGCGTGAGATCGTCGGCGACGCCCACGAAGGAGCCGACAAAACGGCCCCCCGCGCTGACGTCGATCGGCGCCGTGCAGGACTCGTTGGTCGGCGGCTCCGTCGCGGGGGCGAAGGTGACCTCGACGTCGACCGAGTCGCCGCCCGAGGTGGTCCACGGGGCCGAGGCGATGACGAGGAAGTAGGTGCCCGCGGGCAAGGCGCGCGTGCGGATCTGGGCGGGGAAGCCCGCGTTGCAAGCGCGACCGGGGAGGCCCGCAGCGCCGCAGGTATCGAGCAAGCCGATGGCCGCGAGGGACGAGGTGCCGTTGGCGACGACGGAGACGTCCTGCGCCTCGGTCGTCGTGAAGGTGAGCACGACGTCGCGATAGCCGGAGCCCGCGCAGTTCAGGGAGAAGTCCGCCGCCGCGCCGATCGTGGAGACGGTGAAGACGCCGCCCGCGCTGACGTCGAGCGCGTCCGCGCAGGAGTCGTGCGGCGGGCCGCCGCAGTCGGCCTCGTCGATCATCTCGTCGCAGTCGTTGTCGACGCCGTCGTCGCAAAGCTCCGAGGCGTGCATGCCGCGGTTCGGGTCGCGGTCGTCGCAGTCGGTACCGCCGGCGCAATGCCAGTCGGCCTCGCCGTCCTCGTCGAAGTCCCGCGGGAAGTGCCCGCATGACTTGGTCTCTTCGTCGCAGCGGTCGATGGTGCAGACGTCGCCGTCGTTGCAGGCCTCCGGGGGGCCGGGGACGCAGCCGCGGATCGGGTTGCACTGCTCGACGCCGTTGCAGAAGATGTGATCGTCGCAGACGGTGAGATCGACCGGGTTTCGGCAGAAGCCGCGCGGATCGCAGGAGTCGGTGGTGCAGTCGACACGGTCGGCGCAGTCGGCGTCGACGCGGCAAGAGCGGAGCGTGCCGAGGTCCTCGTGACCGCCGTCCGGCAGCGCCGCGTCGGGCGGCGGCGGGGCGTCGGGCACGCCGCCGTCGACCGGCGGCACCACGTCGTCATCCCCGCATGCGGCGAGCGCGAGGAGCAGGACGAGGGCGAAGCTGGTCGAATTGTAAGGCGGTCGGGGGCGCATATGCGCGTCTCCTCGGCAGGGTTCGAGGCGCCCGGGCGGCGCCCCAGAAGTCTCTAAAGGTCCGTCACTATGTCACGATTCCGGCCTGGTCCAAGGCTGTCGATGCGTTGAAATGCGTCGTTTCAAACCGCGCGAGGCGCGTGATACGCTCGCGACTGATGAAGACATCCGATGGCCAACCGGGGTGGCCGAGCGGGAATGTTCCGACAGACCCAGGGGTCGCGTTGAGCGAGTCCGTTGCGCCAGGGTCTGCGGCGACACCGCCCCCGTTGCTCTTGCCTCCCGCGTCGAACGCCACCTCGGGTGAGTGGCACGTCGACTCCGCGCACCGGACGCTCCTCGACAACCTTCCCGTGCTGGTCTTCCGGCACTCGGTCCGGCGCAAGCGCCTCACCTTCGTCAACAAGGCGTGGGAGCGCATGCTCGGCCGCCCGCTCGCGGAGGCGTACGAGCACGGGCTCGCGCGGGCCCTCCCGGACGACGTCGCTCGCGCCGAGTTGACCGTGTCGATCGCGCGCGCCGCGGCGGGCGAGGAGATCCCGTGGTCCGACGTCGTGTTCGTCGCCGCCGACGAGCGACGCGTGACCGTCCGGCTGATGCTCTACCCGGTCCTCGATGGGCGAGGCGAGGTCGAGGGCGTCGAGGGCATCGGGCGCAACGTGCAGGCCGAGGTCGACGCGCGGCGCAAGCTCATCCAGAACGATCGCCTCGCGTCGATCGGCCAGCTCGCCGCCGGCATCGCCCACGAGATCAACAACCCCGCGGCGTTCGTCGCGCTCAACCTGCAGCACCTGACGCGCACCTACCCGCGCATCCGGGACGGGCTCGCGGACGCGGCGACGCAGGCGCGCTTCGAGGAGACCCTCGCCGAGACGAGCGTCGGCGTGCAGCGCATCGTCTCGACGATCAACGAGCTCAAGCTCTTCGCGCGGATCCCCGAGGGCGCGTTCTCTACGCCGGTGGACATCAACCGCCTGATCACCTCGGCGATCGTGCTCACGAAGAGCGAGATCCGGCACCGCGCGAGCCTCGTCACCGATCTCGACGACGGGCTGCCGCTGCTCCCGGGGGACCACGCGCGCCTCGGGCAGGTCTTCGTCAACCTGCTCTTCAACGCCGCGCAGGCGATCCCGAAGGGCGACGTCGCGCACCACAGCGTGCGCATCGAGACGCGCGCCGTCCGGGACCGGATCCGCATCCGCATCACGGACACGGGCGTCGGCATCCCGCCCGAGGTCCTGCCGCGCATCTTCGATCCTTTCTTCTCGACGTGGACGCACGGCGGCACGGGGCTCGGGCTCGCGATCAGCGCCGACGTGGTGCGAGAGATGGGCGGCTCCATCGAGGTCGAGAGCCACCCGGGACATGGCTCGATCTTCACGGTGGAGCTGCCCGTGCGCGACGTGGAGGACCTCAACGCCGAGCACCCGCACCTCGCCGACGGTGGGCACGTCCTGATCATCGACGACGAGCCCGTGCTCGCGGCGGCGATGGCGAGGCACCTCGGCACGCGCTTCGACGTGCAGCTCGCGCACGATGGGCCCGAGGCGCTGCGCGCGCTCGAGTTCACCGACTTCGATCTCGTCCTCTGCGACGTCCGCCTCCCGGGATTCTCGGGCATGGAGCTCTTCGAGACGGCGATCCTCACGCGCCCCGGGCTCGCGGGCTGCTTCGTGTTCGTCACGGGCGATCCCCTCGACGATGCGCTGCGGGAGTTCGTCGCGCGGCACCGGATTCGCGTCCTCGAGAAGCCCTTCGACGCGAGCGACCTCGACCGCATCGTGGAGCGTCCCGCGAGCGGCGGCTGACGCGCGGGCGCGAGCAGCGCACGCAGGACTCTCTCCCCAGCGCCCTCGGCTCCAGCTACGCTGCGCCCCGTGAGCCACAACCTCGTCGCCCTCCGTCGCAAGCACGCCGCGCGTGCCGACCTCGCCCCGAGCGCCAGCCCCTCCATCCTCGACGCGCTCCGCGACACGATGGACGCAGCGCGCGTGCTGGAACCGCGCGCCATCAAGGCGCACGCGCGCGCGCTCGGCGTCCCGGACGCGGTCGCGCACGGCGTCGCGACCTACTACTCGGACCTCTCGACGAAGCCCGCTGGCGCGCGCCGCGTGCACGTCTGCCTCGGCACCGCGTGCGTCGCGAGCGCGGGGCACTCGCACGTCGAGGCGCTCGAGGAGGCGTGCGGCGTCGCGCTCGGCGAGACGCGCGCGGACGGGGCCATCTCGCTCGAGCCGACGTACTGCCTCGGGCTCTGCCATGCGGCGCCCGCGGTGCTCATCGATGAGCACACGAGCGACGGCGCGCACGGTCGTCAGGCGCTCGGCTACGTGACCGGCGAGCGCGTGTCGCAGGTCGCGCGCGGCGACGCGGCGCTGCTGAGCGAGCCTGAGCCGCGGCCGACGATCGCGTCGTTCGTCACGCCGACGGTGGTGCTGCGCAACCTCGTCGACGGCGCCGACGCGACCACGCTCGACGCGGCGCGAGCGCGCGGCGTGTACGCGGCGCTCGAGCGCACGCGAGCCTCGCTCAGCCCCGCGCAGGTGCTCGACGAGGTCGCCGCGGCGGGGCTCCGCGGGCGCGGCGGCGCGGGCTTCTCGACGGCGCAGAAGTGGCGCTTCGCCGCGCAGGAGTCGAACCCCGAGAAGTACGTCGTCTGCAACGCGGATGAGGGCGACCCCGGCTCGTACATCGACAAGTGGCTGCTCGAGCTCGACCCGCACTCCGTGCTCGAGGGCATGGCGCTCGCGGGCTTCGCGATCGGCGCGTCGCACGGCGTCCTCTATCTGCGCAGCGAGTACCCGCGCGCGGCCGAGGCGCTGACGCGCGCGCTCGAAGAGGCGGGCGCCGCGGGCGTGCTCGGCGCCTTCCAGATTCGGCTCGTCGTCGGCGCAGGCTCGTACGTCTGCGGCGAAGAGACCGCCCTGCTGCACTCGATCGAGGGGCTGCGCGGGGTCGTGACGGCGCGCCCGCCCTTCCCTGCGCAGTCGGGCCTCTTCGAGCGCCCGACCGTCGTCAACAACGTCGAGACCCTGATCAACGTCCCGTGGATCGTCGCGCACGGCGGCGCCGCGTACGCCGCCGTCGGACACGGCAAGAGCCGCGGCACGAAGGCGGTGTCGCTCAATCACCTCTTCGCGCGCCCCGGGCTCTACGAGG
>CAIUAC010000259.1 GCA_903896985.1 uncultured Sandaracinus sp. | reverse complement strand
GGGCGCGCGTCAGCGCCGTCGCGTCGAGCGGCGCGGCGGTCTGCACGGTGGCGACGAGCTTGTCGCCGACGCGCTGCGCGACGGCGCGCGCGACGCCGGGCACGCGGTAGAGCGCGTCCTCGACGGCGTGCGGAAACACGAGCCCCTCCGGGCGAACGAAGGTGTCCGCGAGCGTGCCGATGAAGAAGTGATCGCCGTCCGCGTCGCGGGCGAGCACGTCGCGGAGCGCGTAGAAGCGGTCGCCCGACTCGAGCACGCGCGTGAAGATGCGCGCCGGATCCATGCGCGGATCGTCGTTGTGGCGGCTGTCGAGGCGCACGAGCGTGGCGCCCGGCTCGTCTGGAGCGCAGCGCACCGCGAGCCCGCGCGTGTCTCTGACGAGCTCGCCCTTCGCGAAGTCCCAGCGCGCGAGGATCACCTCCGCGGTGCCCGGCAGCGGGCGCCCGATCGCGCCGGGCTTCTCGCCGGAGGCGTTGACCATGACGACGTGATGGGACGTCGAGGCGTACAGCTCGAGCCCGCCGACGCCGAAGCGCTCGCGCACCTCGCGCGCGAGATCTCCGCGCATCCCGCTCCCCGCGAAGAGCCGCAGCGGGTGGCTGCGATCGGACGAGGAGGGCGGCTGCGCGACGAGCTCGCGGAGCATATCGCCCGCGTAAAAGACGATCGTCGCGCCGTAGCGGCGCACCTCGGGGAAGAACGTCTTCGGCGAGAAGTCCGAGCCGAGCGCGAGGCGCGCGCCCGCGGTCAGCGCGCTCGAGACAGCGACGAGCAAGCCCGCCGGATGGTGCAGCGGCAGGCAGACGTAGACCGTGTCGCGCGGCGTCAGCGTGCACGCCGCGGCGGCGCCGAGCGCCGAGAACGCCCAGCGGTGGTTGGTGACGGGCGAGGCGCGCAGCGTGCCGCGCGTCAACTGCGTCAGGAGCACCATCGACTGCTCGCGCGCGACGCCCGCGTCCGGGACGAAGCCCGTCGGCAGCGGCAGCTTCGCGGTGTCGATCAGCTCCATGTCGATGACGCCGGGCGGCAGCGCGCGCCCGGGTCCGTTGCCTGCGCCGCCGAGCACGAGCACCCGCGGGAAGAGCCTCTGCACGCGCGCCGCGTTCTCCGGATCCGTCATCACCGCGGTGACGTTCTCGGTGAGGAGCGCCTGCGACAGCGCCTCGTCGCTCGCCTCGGGCGGCGCGACGACTCCGACTGCGCCCATGCGATTGAGCGCGCACACCGCGGTCAGCAGGCTCGGACGCCCGAGCATCACGATGCCGATGCGCGCGCCGTGCGTCACGCCGCAGTCGAAGAGCCCCTTCGTCACGTGCGTCACGCGCTCGTCGGCGCTGCGATACGAGAACGCGCGCCCGCTCCACAGGAAGAACGTCGCGTCCGGCGACTTCGCCGCGCGCCGCGCGAGCTCGTACGAGAAGCTGATGCGCGTCTGCCCGTCGAGGCGCTCGAGGCGGCGCAGCTTCGGCACCTGCCAGCGCAGCGAGCCCGCGTTCGCCGACGCGTCCTCGATCAGCTCGGTGAGGCGCGACGCCGCCGTGCCGACGGTCGAGCGGACCGCGTCGAGCAAGAGATCGTGGTCGAGCGGGACGGAGAAGTCCCACGAGTCCGAGCCTTGCTCCCAGTCCTCTTCCTCTTCGACGACGGGCTCGGTCTTCGGCGCGAGCAGCGCGGGCAGCGGGCCCTTCTCTTCGCGCCAGCGCATCCACTCGACCACCGAGGGCCACGTCTCTCGGAGCGCGCGCGAGCCGACGACGATGCCGAAGTGTCCCGCCTCGACCCCGAGCTCGAAGACCTCCGCTTGCGGCGCCGCGCGGCGGATCGCGCGCACCGCGGCGGGCAGCGCGATCTCGTCGCGCAGCCCGATCACCGTCAGCACCGGGCACGCGATGTCCGAGAGCGCGAGCGTGCGACCGTCGACGACGATCCCGCCCGCCATCATGCGGTTCTGCACGACGAGCTCGTCGACGAAGGCGCGCAGCGCCGGCCCGGGCCACGCGACGAAGCCCTCGCCACCGAGGAATTTACGGCGCGCGGCGCGCTTCTCGAGGTCTTGCCGGTCCCAGAGGCGCTTGACGAGATCGAACATCTGTTCGACCTCTTTGCGCGGCGTCAGCAGCTTGAACGCCGTGCTCGTCAGGATGCCGGGCAGCCCCTCGATGCGCTTGAGCGGCACATCGAGCACCGTGCGCGCGCCGCGCAGGAGCATGCCCGCGACGCCGTCGCCGTGGACGAACGGCACGTTGCGGTGCACGTCGACGGGACTGCCGAACGCGATCAGGGACGCGATGCCCTCCGAGCGCAGGTACGCCGCCGCCTGATACGCGAACATCCCGCCCTGCGAGTAGCCCGCGAGGTGCACGTCGCGCCCGGTGACGCGCCGCACCGTGCGCACCGCCTTGGCGACCGTGCGGATGTGGTCGTCGAGCGTGCGCAGCATCCCGCCTTCTTCTTGCTCGGGGGAGCCGAAGTCGACGACCCAGCAGTCCACGCCCGCCGCCGCGAGGGGCACGATCGCCGAGAGATCCGCGGAGATGTCGTAGATCTCGGCCGTCAGCATCAGCGGCGGCACGAGCAGCAGGGCCGCGCTCGGCGCGTCGGGGAGCGTCTCCCTCGCGTACCTGCGCAGCCGGTGCACGGCGTCGCGGTCGACGACCTCGTAGGGGGACGCGCCGCTCGCCGCGAGGCGCGAAAGGCGCATCGCCTCGAGCACGTTCTGCGTGCCGTTCTGGGCGAAGCGGGAGAGCTGACCGAGAGACCGTTGCCGTCGTCGGCGCTTGCCAGGGTTCGCCATGAGTAGAGGACGCATGGTCGCGGGGCCGCGCGCGCGGGTCAAGGGAACGGGGTTCGGGTAGGCTCGCCCGCATGGGACCCCGCCGCCTCGCCGTGCTCGGCTTTTCTTCGATGATTCTCTGGGCTGCGGCGTGCGGCGACGACGCCGGGACGCCGACCGTCGACGCCGCGACGCCCCTCGTCGACGCGGACTCGCCCGCGGACGCGCAGCGAGCCGACGCCGGCGCGTCCTATGCGGCGCCCGTCGCGCGCGGCGTGCTGCCGAGCGCGCCGCTGCCCGAGACGTCCGGCCTCGTCGCGAGCCGACGACAGGCGGACGTGCTCTGGGCGCACAACGACTCAGGCAACCCGGCGGAGCTCTTCGCGCTCGGCACCGACGGCTCGCTGCGCGCGACGTTCGCGGTGCGCGGCGCGACCAACCAAGACTGGGAGGACATCGCCCGCATCCCCGGCGTCCCCCAGGACACGATCGTGCTCGCCGACACCGGCGACAACCTCGCGCGCGACACCGACGGCGCGAGCGGGCGCGCGTCGGTCACGCTCTACCTCGTGCCTGAGCCCGACGTCGCGGCGGGCGACGCCCCCGTCGACGCGCAGGCCCTCACGCTCACCTACCCCGACCGCCCCTACGACTGCGAGGCCGTCTTCGTCGACCCCGCGACGAGCGACGTCTGGCTCCTCACGAAGGAGGCGGCTCCCGCCGAGGTCTTCGTTGCGCGCGGCCCGCTCGCTCCGGGCAGCAGCGTCACCCTCGAGCACGCGGGGCAGGTCGACTTCGGCCTCGTCACCGCCGCAGATCAGAGCGAGGACGGCCTGCGCCTCGCCGTCCGCGGCTACGGCCACGTCGTCGTCTACGCCGTCACCGCCGGCGACGTCTTCGGCGCGCTCACCGGGCCCCCGTCCGCGCGCCCCGCCGTCGGCTCGCTCGCCGAAGCCATCGCCTTCGAGGCGGGCGGCTACGGCCTCTACACCGTCGCCGAGGGACGCGGCGCGACGCTGTTTTACTACGCGGCGCGTTGAGGGGGGGCGTCGTGAGGTCGGTGCGCGCGACGGTGTCACCGCGGAGACGGAGACAGTTGTTCAATCGAGGGGCCACTTCGCGTGATGCGCACCATGAACGCTCGCCGTCTCGGGTACCGCTGTCGCCAAAACACTCGCGCCGCTTCACGGCCCCGGTCCGAAGGATCGAAGCGCACGAAGAGCTGTTCCTCATCGAGCGTCGGGGACGGCGCCGGAGGGTAGTACGCCCAGGTGACGCCGCTCTCGACGTCGACGATCTCGTTGCAAAAAACCAGCGCATTGCGGTCGCCTCCGGCCTCGTGCAACGCACCGAATACCTGGCTTCGCGCGATTGCACCACGAAGAAGCGCGCGTGCATTGACGGGTACGAACGTGAACGCGGAAATGACGCACGAGGCCGCGACGAACGCCCCAATCTTGACTCTCGCGTCCGACACCCCGAGCGACGACATCCAGCCTCCGAGTCGCACCGCCCCATCGGCGCTTCCGAGAGCCAGCAGCGGCACGATCTCCGTCATGTAGATGGGGCCCGTCGTCGAAACGACGGTCTTCGGCACGAGGACTCGGTAGAGGATCTCACCCCCGAGAGCCCCAAAGTAAAGCGCGCGCCCCCGAAGAGGCTTACCAAAGCACACAAGCACCAGAGAAAACGGCCACCCAAACAGCCACGCGTTTTCCCGCACGAAGGCTCCGCCGACCGAATTCGTGAGTCCTCCGTCGATATCCTGAAACGCCCCGTAACTGTGATGCACCTCAATGTAGCCCGAACTCCACGGACTGCCGGTCTGCAGGAAGTTCGTGACCAGAACCCCGAATCCGCCAAGAGCCGTGACGCCGGCTACAGTAAGGAGTTCGGCCACGCTCAATCGTCGAGTCTCCTGGAGGAGCCGAATTCGCCCCGAAAACACCAGCGTCCCGACGCCCACCGCGGCGAATGTCACGCCGGGCATGGGCCGCGTGAGGATTCCGAACGCGAGAGCTCCACCTGCGAGCAGCAACCATCGCAGGCCCTTCGTTCGAAGAGCCTCGATAGTGCCCAGCAAGCCAGCGAGAAGGGCAAGTCCCGAGGTGACCTGCGAGACTCGCGTGGCGTGCGTGAAGACGAAATGTGGGGATACCGACAGTAGCACCACGCCGAGCAGCGCTCGACGGTCGCTGAACAACCTCCGGCCCAACTGGAACGCGAGCACCAGACTCACGCTCGCGAGCAGAGGGCCCACCACGTCGAGTCGCCGCGTAAGGGCGAAAGCGGCCAGCACGAGACTGTGGCCGATGGGGTACTTCCCGTACCAGCCGTGAGGGCCCATCACGACGAACTGACTCGTATAATACTGAGGGTCAACGGGCGTCGGGTTCATCACACGCCCGCGGAGCAGCGTCTTGGCGATGAAGTCGTAGGTGCTCTCGTCGTCGGTGATCGGCAAATCGAGCAGGACCGCGTGCCGCACCAAAAGTGCATGAACGAAGACCACCGCGGCCAGCGCGACCACCACGTGGTTCGGCTTCAGCCTCGGTGACTCTAGCAGCGCGACGATGCGTGCTGGATACGTCGTTCGCACAAGTGCTGCACCGAGCATGACGATCGCGACGCTGCCCCACACCGAGTACCAGAATAGGAATTGGATCTCGTTCGGGGGGAGGCCACTAAGGCCCATGGCTTCGAGCTCGTACCGGCCATGCAATATACCTGCGTCGAAGAACGCTGCGACAGCGACGCCGCTCAGGATGAAAAAGAGGAAGCCCCACCACGCATCTCTCGTGGTGCGGAAGGCGCCGGAGGTCGAGGTGGCCATGGCCCGACGGTACCACGCGGCTCACGCGCTCGGGCTGACCCGACCAGCAAGGTTCGGGTGCACTGCGGACATCACAGCGCGCTTGCCCGGCCTGGAGGCCGAGGCCTACGTGCGCGACCTGATCTACGTGCTGTGCTACGGGCCACGCGACCGCTTCCTCGAGCTCGCGCCGCCCTTCTGGAAGGCTGTTCGCGGGAACCTCGACGCCGTCCAGTCGACAGCGAGACGCCGCCGCTCACCGTCCCGCCGCCGATCAGGACCACCCCGACCGAGGAGCGGACTCCGCGCTGAAGAGGTCGGAATCACGCTCGTAGGATGGCCTCGTCGAGCGCGGCGTCGCCGCACCGGGTCGTGCAGCGGATACGACATCCTGAAGTCCGGGAGCTGCGGCGGCCGCCTGCGCCTCCTGGAGACCGCCAAGAAGCCGGACGACATCAGCCCCGTGCTCAGCGACCTCGGCTACTCCCGAGCGCCGCCGCGCACGCCGTGAGCGGCCTTCGACCTTCCCGCGGACGTCGTGGCGCAGTCGCCGAGCTGGATGCAGGCGCGCCGCCACGAGTGGCTGTATCGCCTCCGCGTCAAGCCCGAGCGCCTCTGGCGCCGCTGTCTGCTGCTCATTCCCGGCTACATCCGCTTAGTCGCGGCGCGGAGGGCGGCGCGCGCGTCGGTTCCCGGGGCACACGGAGCTACGCGAGGCGAGGACGCGTGCATGTCCCGTCTGAGTCGTGTACGTTTCGCCCGATGAGCGCGCCCGGGCCGGTGGACGCAAACGACGCACTGAGTTCGGCCCGGAGGCGTGGCGTCGGAGCCCTGCAGAGGTGGATGCCGCCGGCAGTCTACGATCGCTTGCGCGGCACCTTCGGCAGCGTGAGCTGGTCGGGCGAACACGTCTCGTGGGCCGACGCGCTCGCCGTCTGCGGGGGCTACGACGCACCCGCGCTGCTCGCGCGCGCGCAGCGCGCGGCCACTGCCGTCAAGGAGGGGCGCGCCGCGTACGAGCGGGATGCGATATTGTTCCACGAGCCTCGACCCGCGTGGCCCGTGCTCGCGAGCCTGCTCTGGATCGCGAGCGCGAGCGATGGGCGGCTGCGCGTGCTCGACTACGGAGGCGCCCTCGGGAGCACGTATCAACAGCACAAAGCGTACTTCGGGGGACTTCGCGAGGTCCGCTGGGACGTCGTCGAACAGGAACACTTCGCCGCCTGCGGAGCGCGCCAGTTCACGGACTCCGTGCTCCACTTCCACGCGGACGTTGAGAGCTGCCTGCGCACCGGCCTCCCGGACGTCGTGCTCCTGTCGAGCATCCTGCCGTACGTTGAGGCTCCGTATTCCGTGCTCGACACGCTGCTGTCGCACGCGCCACCCTTCCTGCTCGTTGATCGGACTCCATTCATCTCCGGCGCGCGCGATCGCCTGACGGTACAGCGCACGCGCGGACACCTCGGCGCGGCGAGCTACCCCGCCTGGTTCTTCTCGCGAGAGAAGCTCGACCGTTACCTCGAGGGGCGATACCGCCTCGTCGAGCAGTTCGAGAGCTCCGATCGCGCAAACGTGCCGTCGCAGTACCGAGGGCTCCTCCTGCAGCGCGTCGGAGGGAACCCGCGTGCCAGATAGCGAATTCGCCGGGGCCCAAGTGCTCATCACAGGTGGGCTGGGCTTCATCGGCTCGTCGCTCGCGCGGCGGCTCGTGTTCGCGGGCGCCGACGTGACACTCATCGACAGCTTGGTGCCCGAGTACGGCGGCAATCTCTTCAACATCAACGACTTCAAGGACCGTGTTCGCGTCAACATCTCCGACGTTCGGGACCGGCACGCGATGGCGCATCTCCTCACTGGGAAGGACTTCCTCTTCAACCTGGCAGGTCAGACGAGTCACCACGACTCGATGACGGACCCGTTCACGGATCTCGACATCAACGCCACGTCACAGCTGGCGATCCTCGAGGCGTGTCGCCACCACAATCCCGGCATTCGCCTCGTGTTCGCGAGCACGCGGCAGGTCTATGGCAAGCCGACCTACCTCCCCGTCGACGAGCATCACCCCCTTCGGCCCGTGGACATCAATGGGATCCACAAGCTCGCGGGGGAGTCGTATCACCTGCTCTACAACGACGTATACGGACTCAAGGCCGCTGTCCTGCGGCTCACCAACACCTATGGGCCCGGCATGCGCGTACGAGACGCACGGCAGACTTTCCTCGGCGTCTGGCTCCGCCGGCTGCTCGAGGGCGCCCCACTCGAGATATTCGGAGACGGCGCGCAACTGCGCGACTTCAACTACGTCGACGATGCCGTGAGCGCGTTCCTGGTCGCCGCCATCGATCCGAGAGCCGAAGGACAAGTGTTCAACCTCGGCGGGCAGGAGCATGTCGATCTCCGCACGCTCGCTGAGCGGCTGACGTCCCTCGAGCCCGGTGGACGTTTCGAGCTGGTGCCCTTCCCGGCCGCGCGGAAGGCGATCGACATCGGCGACTACTACGGCAACTACAGCAAGCTCCAGTCGACGCTCGGCTGGACTCCGCGCGTGACGCTCGCCGAAGGACTCGCTCAAAGCGTGGACTTCTACCGCCGGCATCGCGCACACTACTGGTGAGGTTTCAGTGATCTCGATGAACGCCTTTGAGGCGGAGCCGGAGGAACTCCGGCTGCG
>CAIUAC010000258.1 GCA_903896985.1 uncultured Sandaracinus sp. | reverse complement strand
TGCTCGAGACCATCGACGTCAAGGACCGCATCCGCAAGGTCCTCCGGCTGCTGACGCGGCAGCTCGAGATCCTCAAGATGCGCGAGCGCATCAACTCCCAGATCAAAGAGGAGATGGGCAAGAACCAGCGCGAGTACGTGCTCCGCCAGCAGCTCAAGGCCATCAAGGAAGAGCTCGGCGAGGACGACGGCGACCAGGGCGACCTCGACGTGCTCGAGGAGCGGATGTCGAAGGCGAACCTCCCGACGGACGCCGAGACGGTCGCGCGCAAGCAGCTCAAGCGCCTGCGTGCGATGCAGGTCGGCTCGGCCGAGTACACGGTCGTCCGCACCTACATCGACTGGATCCTCGACATCCCGTGGTCGGCGCTGACGCCGGACAACATGGAGATCGCGCAGGTGCGCCGCGTCCTCGACGAGGACCACACCGGCCTCGAGAAGGTGAAGAAGCGCATCGTCGAGTTCCTCGCCGTCCGCAAGCTCAAGAGCGACAAGAAGGGGCCGATCCTCTGCTTGCTCGGGCCTCCGGGCGTCGGCAAGACCTCGCTCGGCCGGTCGGTCGCGCGCGCGCTCGGGCGCAAGTTCGTCCGCATCTCGCTCGGCGGCGTGCACGACGAGGCGGCGATCCGCGGTCACCGGCGCACCTACGTTGGCGCCCTCCCCGGTCAGATCATCCAGGGCATGAAGAAGGCCCAGACGATCAACCCGGTCTTCGTGCTCGACGAGATCGACAAGGTCGGCCACGACTTCCGCGGCGACCCGGCGGCGGCGCTCCTCGAGGTGCTCGATCCCGAGCAGAACGACACGTTCTCGGATCACTACCTCGAGATCCAGTACGACCTCTCGAAGGTCATGTTCATCGCGACGGCGAACGTCGGCGACACGATCCCTGCGCCGCTCCGCGACCGCATGGAGATCATCGAGCTCCCCGGCTACACGCGCCGCGAGAAGCTCGCCATCGCGCGGCAGCACCTCGTGCCGAAGCAGATCGAGGATCACGGCCTCAAGAGCACGCAGCTCGAGCTGACCGATGGCGCGCTGCAGGTGATCATCGAGAGCCACACGCGCGAGGCCGGCGTGCGCCGCCTCGAGCAGCAGATCGCGAGCGTCGTGCGCGGCGTCGCGGTCAAGGTCGCCGAGGGCGAGGTAGGCCCTTGGAAGATCGACACGGAGGAGGACCTCCGACCGTTCCTCGGCTTGGCTCGGTTCACGAGCGAGATCGCCGAGCGCACGGACGAAGCGGGCGTCGCGACGGGCCTCGCCTGGACCTCTGTCGGCGGCGAGATCCTCTTCATCGAGGCGACGCGCATGCACGGCTCGGGCAAGCTGCAGCTCACCGGGCAGCTCGGCGACGTGATGAAGGAGTCTGCGCAGGCGGCGATGAGCTACGTGCGCACGCGGGCTGAGCAGTTCCGCATCCCGGTCGACTTCCTCGAGAAGAGCGACATCCACATCCACATCCCGGCGGGCGGTATGCCGAAGGACGGCCCGAGCGCGGGCGTCACGATGATGACCTCCATCGTCTCGCTGCTGTCGGGCATCCGCATCCGGCACGACGTCGCGATGACCGGTGAGATCACGCTGCGCGGGCGGGTGCTCCCCGTCGGCGGCATCAAGGAGAAGATCCTCGCCGCACACCGCGCTGGCATCAAGCGCGTCATCCTGCCGGAGCGCAACGTCGCGGACCTCGAGGAGGTGCCGCAGGAGGTGCGCGACGAGCTCGAGTTCGTGCCCGTGACCAAGATGGACGACGTCCTGCGGGCGGCGCTCGAGTTCCCGGACAAGCTCGGCCTCACGCCGATGGGCGAAAAGGGCACGCCGGTCACGAACGTGCAGGCGTAGTCAGTCCTGCCGCGCTGCGCTCGGCCGCCGAGACGCACGACGAACGAGGAGAGCCGCCGGCAGCGATGCAGGCGGCTCTTCTGCATTTCATCGCCGGGGGCACAGCGGGCCTCGCGGGCGGGCGCGCTCCTCACGAGGTCAGAGCGCGCGGTCGCGCGCCGGAGTGAGGCGTGCGATCGCGACCACGCAGCAGACGCATACGACGAGCCCAACCGGCACCCACCAGATCGGCATCGGCGTGTCGGTGCCCTGCCCGACGTCGAGCGCGCTGATGCGCGTCGCGGCGATGGCGACCCCGTTGTTCGTGATGTGCGCGACGATCGTCGGCCAGGTGCTGTCCGTGCGATGAGCGACCCACGCGAGGTACGCGCCCATCGGCAGCACGCCGACGACGTGCGGCGGGTCGAAGTGCGCGCAGGCGAAGACGAGCGCAGACGTCACGATGGCGAGCGGCGCGATGCGAATCGAGCGTTGCAAGACTCCGCGAAAGAGCAGCTCCTCGGAGACGCCAGGCATCACCGCCATCAGCACGAACATCACGGGGAACGGCCCGGCTTTCGCGAGGTTCCCGATCATCTCGAGGTTCCCGATGGTGAAGTTCGGCAGAAGCTCGAGGAACTTCGAGGCGAGAAAATCCGACGTCGGTCCGAGCGCGAGCGCGCCGAGCGGCGCGAGCAAGAGCGCGGCGCGAGGGGCCCGCTCGAGCCCGAGCGCCCGTCGGATCGGGACCCCTGCGAGCGCCGGCACCATGCACGCGAGCTGCGTCTGCACGACACCGATCGCGAGCAACATCGGCACGAAGACCCACGCGCTGCCGAACGGGTCTGCTTGCAGCCGCGCCAGCGCGCCCATCGCGCCGCCCGGATCGAACGCCGCGCCCGCGACGAGCATCGCGACACAGCCGAAGAGCACCGCGAAGACGCCGGCCACCTGCCCGCCGACGTAGCCCGCGAAGACGCCGAGGATGGCTTGCCAGAGCTTGAGCACGTGGCCGAGAGCCTATCTCGCGCCCGGCCTCCGCGCCGCTCGCGCCCGACACCGCTCCGCGCGGCGCGAGTTGCGGTAGAGTCGCGCGCATGACGATGAAGGTCGCTGTGCTCGGCGCAGGCTCGTGGGGCACTGCCCTCGCCAAACTCCTCGCAGAAAAGGGCAACGAGGTGCGCCTCTGGGCGCGACACGAGTCCCAGGCGACGGCGATCGAGTCGGCGCGCGAGAACGTGCGCTACCTCGCGGGCTTCAAGCTCCCGGCGTCGTTGCACGCGACGCACGACCTGCGCGCGACGCTCGAGCACGCGGACCTCGTCGTCTCGGTCGTGCCGTCGCACGGCCTCCGTGAGCTGCTCCCGTCGGTCGTCCCGCTCTTGCCCGAAGTGCCCATCGTCAGCGCCAGCAAGGGCATCGAGAACGGCACGCTGAAGCTGGTCTCGGAGATCTTCGAGGAGCTCGTCCCGCCGGAGAAACACCCGCTCCTGACGTACCTCTCCGGCCCGTCCTTCGCCAAAGAGGTCGCCGCGGGGATGCCGACCGTCGTCGTCGCGGCGGGGCGCGACGCGGCGATCACGATGACCGTGCAGCACGCCTTCGCGACCGACCGCTTCCGCGTCTACACCACCGACGACGTCATCGGCGTGGAGCTCGGCGGCGCGCTGAAGAACGTCATCGCGATCGCGACGGGCATCGGCGACGGCCTCGGCTTCGGGCACAACACGCGCGCCGCGCTGATCACGCGCGGGCTCGCGGAGATGATCCGTCTCGCCACGGCGATGGGCGGCGATCCGCTGACGCTCGCCGGCCTCGCAGGGATGGGCGACCTCGTGCTCACCTGCACGGGCGACCTCTCGCGCAACCGTCAGGTCGGCCTCGAGCTCGGCAAAGGGCGAAAGCTCGCCGAGGTGCTCGCCGGCATGACGATGGTCGCCGAGGGCGTGAAGACCGCGAAGAGCGCCTACGAGCTCTCGCTCAAATGGAACGTCGAGATGCCGCTCGTGCGCGAGGCGTACCGCATCCTCTACGAGGACCGCCCGCCGCTCGAGGCGATGGCCACGCTGATGACGCGCGAGCTCAAAGCGGAGCGCTAGAGTCGTCGTCCGTGCCGCGTCGTCGTCGCCTGTTCAACTTCGTCTTTCTGCCCGCCGTCACCGTCGCGGCGTGCGTGCTCGCGTACTACACGTACCTGACCGCGTCGCAGTTCGACCAGCTCGGCGAGCAGTCGATCGCGCAGTCGACGCTGCTCCTCGTGCAAGAGAAGGTCGACCGCGTCGAGCAGCGCCTGATCGACGCGGACAACGCCGTCTTTCACCTCGTCGATCCAGCGGATCCGACCTCGTTCGAGGCGACCTGGCCGCCGCTCGCCGAGCGCATCTCGCCGAGCGTGCGCGCCGTGCTCTTGCTCGACGACAGCGGCAACGTGCTCGGCTACTCCGCGCGCGCGAGCGAGTTCGAGAAGCAGGAGTTCTTGAAGGTCTTGCGGGAGCGCATCCTCCCGGACCTCGAGCTCGAGCGGCAGCCGCGCGGTCGCCTCAAGCACCTGCATCGCTCCTACGGCGGGCACAACTACCTCATCTCGTACGAGACGCGCGTGCTCGCGGGGCGCCGCTATTACGTCATCGCGCACCACGACTCCGGCTACCTCGTGCGCGAGGAGTTCCCCGAGCTCTTCACCAACGAAGAGGGCCGCCAGCTCTACAACGTCGTCGACGAGGACAACCGGCGCATCTACGGACCGAGCCTCGCGCGCTCGGGGGACTACCTCGTCGGGCGGCGCTTCCCGACGACGCTCTATCAGTGGCGCCTGCAGGTCGCGCCGCTCCAGGCGCCGCTGCTCGAGCAGAAGCACCGCACGCGCCGCGTCAACGAGGTCGGGCTGATCGGGCTCTCGTTCGTGATCATCATCGCGGGCGTCATCTTCTTCGTCTACGCGGCGGAGAAAGAGCGCCGCCTCAACGAGCTGAAGAGCGAGTTCATCGCGAACGTCTCGCACGAGCTCAAGACGCCGCTCTCCGTCGTGCGGATGTTCGGCGAGATGCTGCTGACCAAGCGCGTCAAGAGCCCCGAGAAACAGCAGGAATACCTCGAGATCATCTGTCGGGAGTCCGAGCGGCTGACGGCGCTGATCGAGAACGTGCTCGACTTCGCGGCGCTCGAGCGCGGCAAGATCCGCTACGACCTGCGCGAGCGCGACGTCGCCGAGGTCGTCTCGCGCGCCATCGAGACGTTCCGCTACCGCATCGAGAAGGAGGGCACGGAGGTGCACCTCGAGCGGCGCGGCGCTCAGACGAGCGTGGCGCTCGACGAGCAAGCGATCTTGCTCGCGGTGATCAACCTGCTCGACAACGCCGTGAAGTACGGCGAGGGCTCCGTGGTCGAGGTCGTCGTCGACAGCACGCCGCGCGAGGTGCAGGTGCGCGTCCGCGATCATGGTAAGGGCATCCCGGCGAAGGACCTCGAGCGCGTCTTCGAGCGCTTCTACCGGGCGCAAGGCACGACGGCGCGCGGCTCGGGCATCGGGCTCTCGCTCGTGCAGCACATCGTCGCGGCGCACGGCGGACGCGCTTGGGCGGAGCACGCGCCGGGAGGCGGCGCGATCGTCGCGTTCTCGCTGCCGAGGCTGAAGCGCGCGCGCACGCAGACGCCGCGGGGCGAAGGCGCCGAGAGAGCAGGCGACGTTTGACACCGCGCACGCCCGCAGGTAGGCAGTTTCCCTGATGGCCGCCCCCACCGCGCCGCGCACGATCTTGGTCGTCGAGGACGACGCGCCCCTCGCGATGGGGCTCTGCGACACGCTCGAGTTCGAGGGCTTCCGCGTCGTGCACGCGGCGACGGGGCGGGACGGCGTGCACCAAGCGCGCGAGGCGCACCCCGACGTGATCATCCTCGACCTGATGCTGCCGGACATCAACGGCTACCAGGTCTGCGCGGACATCCGGCGCAGCGATCCGCGCGTGCCGATCGTCATGCTCACCGCGCGCAGCCTCGAGTCGGACAAGATCCGCGGGCTCGACGCGGGCGCCGACGACTACGTGACCAAGCCGTTCTCCGTCGGCGAGCTCGTCGCGCGCGTGCGCGCCGTGCTGCGCCGCGCCTCCCGCGCGCTGCCCGACGCGACGAGCTTCAAGATCGGCGACGCGATGGTCGACCCCGCGGGCCACACGGTCACGCGCGGACGGGAGGCGGTCGACCTCTCGTTCTACGAGGTCGAGCTCCTCAAGCTGCTGCACGAGCGCGCGGCGCAGGCGGTCTCGCGCGAAGAGATCCTCGACAAGATCTGGGGAGTCGACGCGAGCCCGACGAACCGCACCGTCGACAACTTCGTCGTGAAGCTGCGCAAGAAGATCGAGGCGCACCCGGACAAGCCGCGCCACATCCTCACGGTGTACGGCTACGGCTACAAGCTGATGCCTTGACCGTTGCCGCGCGCGACGTTGCCGCGCGGCGCGGTGTCATCAGGCAAGCGCTCAGCTCAAGCCGAGCAGCTCGATCTCGAAGACCAGCGTCGAGTTCGCGGGGATCACCGGCGGAAAACCGCGCGTGCCGTAGGCGAGCTCCGGCGGGATCGTCAGCTTGCGCTTGCCGCCGATCTTCATGCCGGCGACGCCCTGATCCCAGCCCTTGATGACCCGCCCCGCGCCGAGCTCGAAGCCGAACGGCGAGTTGCGGTCCCGCGAGCTGTCGAACTTGCTGCCGTCGGTGAGCGTACCGACGTAGTGGACGCTGACGCGCTGGCCGACCGTGGCGACTGCGCCTGTTCCGACGACGAGGTCTTCGATCTTCATGAGCGCCGTGTACCAAATCGTCGCGCCGCAGTCGATGGGCGAGCGCCGCGCGCGGCACGCTCAGAAGGCGAACGTCACGCCGCCGAGCGGGATCGTCCTGCCGGCGCCGCCCCCGAGCGCGAGCGCGGGCGCCCCGGCGAGAGACGCGATCGGCGCAGCGTCGACGGCCTGCGCGTGGCTGAGTTCGTAGCCTCCGATCGCGCCGAACACCGTCAGGATCGCGTTGCCGAGCATCGTCCAGCCGAGCGAACCGTGCCCCCCGGCGAGGTTCCCCGCGCCCCACACGAAGGTCGGCATCACGAGAAAATAGCCGACGAGGACCTCGCCGATGAGCACCCCCGCGTCGGCGTGGCTGTCGACCAGCGCGAAGGTGACGCCGAGGATCACGCCGTAGCTGAGGAGCCAGCCGCCGATCTCGGCGAAGACGCGCAGCACGCCGTTGCTCGCGGGACGCGCGGCGGCGGCCTGCGACGGATACCCGACGGGCGGCGTCTCGTAGTCCATCGCCTGCTGCGAGGGGCCGGTCGCGCTCCAATACGTCGCGGGCGGCGGCGGCGGGACGAGCTCGGGCGGCTGCGCGACCACGACGACCGCGCCGGGCGGCGGCGGCAGCACGAGGACGTCCGCGCCCGGCGGCGGCGGCGCGACCACGACCGCCGCGCCGGGTGCCGGTGGCACGCCGACGGTCACCTGCTGCGCCTGCGCAGTGGACACGCCGCCGAGCGCGCCGAGGCACGCCAACAAGAGCACCGAGCCGAGCGCGCCGAGGCGCACAGTGACGCAAAGCATTCCGCCAAGGTCCGAGAGACGCGCGGTGAAGTCAAGAGCGACGGAGGAGCGCCCACGCAGCGCAGGCTTCCCGATCCTGGCCGGCTCCCGTAAGATGCGCGCCATGGAGCGCTGCTTCCCTACTCTCCGCCTCGCGGGCACCTTCCTCTGCGCGCTCGCGCTCATGTCTTGCGCGACCGAACCGGTCGGCGGCGTGTCGTTTTCGCTCGATGATCCCGCGGGGATCTTCGATCCGGGCGTCCTCGACCGCGACGAGCTTCGCATCGTGATCTTCCCCGAGAGGAGCTGCGACACCGCGACGGGGAGGCTCACGCCCGAGCCGAGCACGGCCCCCGGAGCGACGTTCAGCGACGCGGTGGTGGACCTGACGATCAACGTCGGTGCGCGCCTCGGCCAGAGCATCGAGCTTCCCGCAGGCACCTACACGATCCTCGTGCGCGGGCGCGGGACGGATCGCGTCACGACCGAGACCGATCAGGTGATCGCGTCAGGCTGCGCGACCGACTCGATCACGGTGGGCGGGACCAAGGGCGTCGCGATCACGATGCGCGAGGTGACCGGCATGGGCACCTGCGGCAACCACACCATCAGCCCCGACGAGCAGTGCGACGACGGCAACACGACGCCCGGGGACGGCTGCAGCGCGACGTGCCAGACGGAGGCGTTCCCCATCAACATCGCGGACGTCGCCGCCGTGCAGCAGGCCGCGTCTGCGGCGTGGGGCGCGGGCTCGGGCGACACCGCCCGCGCGATCGTCGCGTACCAGACCGACACGACCAGCATCGGCCTCGGGATGCGCCTCTTGAGCGACTCGGGCGGCACCTTGCCGGTCCCCCTCGACCGCGATCTGACGGCCGACAACCGGGCAGGCATTCAGCTCGACGTGGCGGTCGCGGTCGGCGGCGGGCGCGTGCTGCTCGCCTATCGCGATGCCTTCCCGAGCGAAGCCGTCAGCGATGTCCGCGTGCGGAGCTTCCGCATCGACGCGCCCACGCAGGGCGGCACCGCGGGCACCGAAGCGACGCTCGCGACCGAGGCGGCCCCGGCGCTCGTCGCCGGTCCGGCCTCGATGGGCCGTCAAGCGGCCCCGGCCGCGGCGGTGCGGTCGGACGGAAACGGGCTCGTCGTGTTCGAGGATCCGCAGTCGTCCACTGGGCTGAGCGGGCGCGTCTACGCGCCGACCGCGACGGTCG
>CAIUAC010000257.1 GCA_903896985.1 uncultured Sandaracinus sp. | reverse complement strand
CGCGGGACGCTGGCGCGGTCGGCGAGCGCGCCGGGCTGGTGCTGCCCGTCCTGCGAGCGCAGCGCCGGGCAGAGCGCCTGATCGCGCGCGCCGTCGAGCCCCCGGAGGCACGGCGCGCGCGGCGGGTCCGCGTCGCGGTCGGCGCGTGGTGTGTGCTGGTCGCGCTCGCCTCGGTCGCGCTCTATCGCCCGCACGGGCTGACGGCGCACGCCACCGCGGTGCTCGCGCGGAGCGACTTCTTCGGCGCGTCGCGCGCGATCGACGGGGACCTGAAGACCGCGTGGCTGCTGCCCGATCGCACGCTCGGCGCGTTGACGATCGACCTCGTGCCTCCTCGCAACGTCGAGGCGCTCCGGCTCGTGCAGCCCGAGCCCGCGGTCCCGGCGCGCGGCACGACGACCGCGCGGGTGCGGCTCTATCGCGGAGAGCGCGCGATCGCAGAGCGGCACGTCTCGTTCCTGCGCGTGAAGCCGAGCCTGCGAGCGCTGGCGCTGCCGGGGCGACCGGGGACGCGGCCCGAGCGCGGGGTGATGCCGCGGGGGATGCCGGTGTTCGAGCAGGCGCTCGAGGTCGCGCTCCGTGGGCGCGGCGTGACGCGCGTCGAGATCGTGGTCGAGGCGTGGCGCGGCACGGGCGCCGGGCTCGCCGAGGTCGTGCTGCGATGAGGCGCGGGTCGACGGTCTTCGGCGCGCTGCTCGTCGTCGGGGGGCTCGCGACGGGCGTGTTCTTCGCGGTGGGCTTGCCTGGGCTCAACTCTGCGCCCGGCTGGTTCTACCGCGCCGACGCGAACGGCTCGCTCGGCGTCGCGCTCGCGCTCCTCGTCGCCGCGCTCGCGCCGCTCGCCGTGATGCACGCCCTGCGCGCTGCGGACTCCGGGCGGCACGGGCGGGCGCTCGCGGCGCTCGTGCTCGTCGGGACGCTCGCGCAGATCGGGCTCGTGTTCCTCGCGCCGGGCGGGCTCTCCTCGGCGTGGCGGCGCCTGCACGAGGGGCACGGCGAGTACCTGCGCATCGCGCACGCGCGGCAAGGGCACGCGCTCGACACGCTGCGCGACTACGAGTCGCTCGCCGAGGGCGGCACGCTCGGGATGTTCGCGCGCTCGAAGCCGCCCGGCACGCTCGCGGCGTACCTCGCCGTCGACGCGCTCGCGAGCACGCGCCCGGTGGCGTTCGCCCTCGCGCCGCTGATCGCGAAGGCGCAGCACTCTCAGCTCGCCGAGGTCGCGCCCGCGGGTGCGCTCGCGTTCCTGCTCTTTCCCCTGCTCACCTATCTCACGCTGATCCCGCTCGTCTTGCTCGGGCGCGCGCTCCTGCACGACCCGCGCACGGGCTACGACGCCGCCGTGCTCTGGCTGAGCGCGCCCGCCGTCCTGCTGATCGACCTGCACCTCGACGGCGCGCTCTTCCCGCTGCTCGGCACGACCGCCGTCGCCCTCGCGGCCATCGGCGCGCGCTCGGGGCGGGCCCTCGCGTCAATCGCGGGCGGCTGCGTCGCCGCGCTCGGCATCTACTGCACGTTCGGG
>CAIUAC010000256.1 GCA_903896985.1 uncultured Sandaracinus sp. | reverse complement strand
CGCGGCGAGCGGGCGCCGGAGGTCTGGAGCCACGCCATCATCGGCCGCTGAGCGCCGTTCCGCATTCGCTCGTCGCGCTTCGCTCGCGTCTCGTCGGCTATTCCGCGTCGCGCATTGGGACGGTCACGTACACGCGCGCGCCGCCGTCGGCGCGGTTCTCTGCGACGGCGCGCCCGCCGTGCGCTTCGGCGACGCGCCGCACGAGCGCGAGGCCGAGGCCGACGCCGCGCGCCTCGTCGTGCGCCGCGCCGTTGCCGCGATAGAAGGGCGCGAACACGCGCGCCTCGTCGCCGTCTGCGAAGCCCGGGCCGCGGTCCTCGACGGCGAAGACGAGCGCCTCGCCCGCGCGCGTCACGCGGAGCGCGACCTCGCCGCCGCCGTGCTTCCGCGCGTTGTCGAGCATCGCGCCGAGCGCGCGCGTCAGCAGCGTCGCGTCGGCGTGCACCCGCTGCGCGTCGGCGGCGACCTCGACGGTCACCTGGGCCTGCCCCTCGGGCGCCGCGGCGCGCGACACGGCGCGCTCGGTCAGCTCGCGCACGTCGAGGTCGCGCAGCGAGAGCGCGCCGAAGTCCATGCGCGCGCCCGCGAGCAGCTCCCCGACGAGCCCGTCCATCTCGACGACCTCCGCCTCGATCTCCGTCAGCACATCGCGGCGCTTCGGCGCGGCGCCTTGCGCGGCCTCGTGCGCCTCCGCCTCGTCCCGCGCGATGTCGACGAGCAGCCGCACGCGCGCGAGCGGCGTGCGCAGCTCGTGCGAGACGTCCCCGAGCAGCGCCTTCTGCGCGCCGAGCTGCGCCTCGATGCGCTCGGCCATGTTGTTGACGGCACGCGCGAGCTCACCCACCTCGCCGTGCGAGCCGTGGTGCAGCCGCGCGCGGCTCTCGAGCCGACCCGCGCCGATCTCGCGGGCGACGCGCGTCAGCTCGCGGAGCGGCCGCGCGAGCCTGCGCGCGGCGAGCCCCGCGAGGAGCCAGAGCACGGCGATCACCGTCGCGAGCGCGAGCGCAGGCCCCCCGAGCGGCGGGTGCTCCCAGGCGCGCGGCCCATAGAGCGTCACCGTGCCGAGGCGCTCGCCCGCCCCGCGGATCACCGGCAGCACCAGCGGGCTCGTCGCCGAGGTGCGGGGGCCCGCCGCCTCGAGCAGCGTGCCGGCGCGATCCGTCAGCTCCACGCGCACCTCGAACGCCCGCGCGACCGCGCGCGTCAGCTCGGTCCGCTCCGGCGGGCGGTCCCAGACCTGCGCGAAGCGGCTCCCCGCGAAGACCTCCATGCGGGTCATGTCGCGCTTCCAGCGCTTGGGCCCGTCGGAGGTGACGGCGAGCACCGCCCAGACCACGCCCATCGTGATCAAGATCGACGACGCGAGCGCCATGAACAGCATCCGGTGCAGGCGCGCGCCGACCCAGCCGCGCACATCGCCCTGCCGGCGTCGCGGCGCGCAGCCGGGCGCGCCCTGCCAGGCGCCCTCGGGCGCGGCGAGCGGCAAGCGCCGACGCGGCTCGCGCGGGGCCACCGTCACTCCTTCGCCAGCATGTAGCCGACGCCGCGCACCGTCTTGATGCGCTGCGGGGTGCGCGAGTCGTCGCCGAGCTTCGCGCGCAGGTGCGAGATGTGGACGTCCACCGTGCGCTCGCCGACGCTGACGTCGCTGCGCCCGGCGAGCTCGAGGAGCGCCTCCCGCGGCACGACGCGCCCCGCCCTCCGCGCGAGCGCGACGAGCAGATCGAACTCGAGCCCGGTGAGCTCCAGGTGCTTGTCGCCGAGCACGACGCGCCGGCCTTCGACGTCGACGGCGAGGTCCCCGACGACGAGCCGCTCGCTCGACGCCTCCGGCATCGCGCGCCGCAGCACCGCGCGCATCCGCGCGAGCAGCTCCCGCGGCGAGAACGGCTTCGGCACGTAGTCGTCGGCGCCTAGCTCCAGCCCGACGACGCGATCCGTCTCGTCGCCGCGCGCCGTCAACATCACGATCGGCACGCGGCTCTTCTGGCGGATGCGCTTGCAGACCTCGAGCCCGTCCATGCCCGGCATCATCACGTCGAGCAGCACGAGGTCGTACGCGCCGCCCTCGAGCAGCGCGAGCCCGCGCGCGCCGCTCGGCGCGTGATCGACGACGAAGCCGTGCGGCCCGAGGTAGCTCGCGAGCAGCTCCGAGAGCCGGGCGTCGTCGTCGATCAGGAGAGCGCGCAGGGTCATGGCGGGGTCAGGCGGCGAGCATAGCCCGTCACGGCTGCGCGGGAGGCGCGGGCGCGGCGGGAGGCGCGGGCGGGGCGGCGGGCG
>CAIUAC010000255.1 GCA_903896985.1 uncultured Sandaracinus sp. | reverse complement strand
GCGCGACGCCGGTCCACCCGCAGCAGAGCGCGACGCCGGTCCACCCGCAGCAGAGCGCGCCCGCGGGCACAAGCCGGCGCCGACCATCAGCGGACGCAAGCTCGTGCTCGTCTTTCTCGGGCTGCTGGTCGCCGCGCTGGCGGCGTACGGCGTGGTGCGTCGGCAGGTGTTCGCCGCGCGTGACGCCGACCGCGCCGCCGAGGCTGCGCGACGCGCCCGCAACGACACAGGCGCGCCAAACACCGGCGACTGAGCCGTCTCGCGTTTGTTCGGGCCGCGCGCGCGTGATATTGCCGCGCCATGTCGACCGCGAATCTCCCCGTCCTCGAGCTCGTCCTCCGCAATTACAAGAACTTCAACGCGCGCGCGACGCGCGACGCGCTGCTCGCGTACTGGCGACACATCGAAAGCGGCGGAAAGATGTTCTGGTCGGTCGCTGGCGCGATGTCGTCCGCGCAGCTCGGCATCACGCTCGCGCCGGCGATCCGCGCGGGGCTGATCCACGGAATGTCCGTCACGGGCGCGAACCTCGAGGAGTCGCTCTTTCGCCTCGTCGCGCACCACGGCTACAAGGACTTCCCGGACTATCGCTACTTCACGAAGCAGCACGACACGAAGATCCTCGAGGACCGGATGCGGCGCGTCACCGACACGAGCATCCCCGAGGACGAGGCGTTCCGCGCCGTCGAGAAGTTCATCGTGCCGATGTGGACCGAAGCGACCGCGAACGGCGACCGCTACTTCTGGCACGAGTACTTCTACTCGCTCGTACAGAAGGTCGGCCCGGAGCAATACGAGGGCAAGCCCGAGGAGTGCTGGCTGCTCGCCGCGGCGAAGGCGAACCTGCCGATCGTCGTGCCGGGCTACGAGGACTCGACCTTCGGCAACATCTTCGCCTCCCACGTCAAGCTCGGGGAGTGCAACGCCAGCATCGCCAAGTCGGGTATCGAGTACATGGCGGCGTTCTACGACCAGTACAAAGAGCTCTCCTCGGGTGAGGGGATTGGCTTCTTCCAGATCGGCGGCGGCATCGCGGGGGATTTCCCCATCTGCGTCGTGCCGTCCATCAAATACGACCTCCAAGAGCCCGTGAAGCCCTGGGCGTATTTCTGCCAGATCTCGGACTCGACGACCTCGTATGGCTCGTATTCCGGCGCGACTCCCAACGAGAAGATCACCTGGGACAAGCTCACAGAGGAGACTCCGATGTTCGTCGTCGAGTCCGACGCGACCATCGTCGTGCCGCTCATCCTGAGCGCGCTGCTCGAGTGCAAGCAACACCCGGCGGAGGCGAACGCGCTCATCGCCGCTCACACGAAGTAGCGTGAAGCCCGGGACCTTGGCGGGCTGGGGTCGGCTCAGCCGCCCAGGGTCCGAGACGCTCACGACCGACCTCGAGTCGGCGACGCGCCGCGCCGTGCTGTGCCGCGGACTCGGGCGCTCGCAGGGCGACGCGTCGTTGCCCGCGCGACCGGAGGACCGGATCGTCAGCACTTCGCTCGCCAAGCGCGTGCTCGCGTTCGACGACCAGACTGGCATTCTCCGGGCCGAGGCCGGCTTCAGCATCGCGGACCTGAATCGCCTGTTCGTCCCGCGAGGCTGGTTCTCGCCAGTGACGCCGGGGACGAAGTTCGTGACGCTCGGCGGGATGGTGTCGTGCGACGTGCACGGCAAGAACCATCACCGCGACGGTTGCTTCGGTGCGCACGTGCGCGCGTTGCGCGTGCGCCTCGCGAACGACGACCTCGTCGAGTGCAGTCCGGAGGAGCACGCGGACCTGTTCTTCGCCGTGATCGGCGGCCTGGGTCTGCTCGGGCACGTGCTGGAGGTCGAGGTCACGCTGCGGCGCATCCCGAGCGCCTGGGTGGTCACGCACAGCGAGCGAATCCCGAACATCGACGCGTTCGTCGCGGCCCTCGCGCGCGCTGCGCCCGAGTGGCCGATGACGATGGGCTGGGTCGACGCGCTCAGTCGAGGGGACCGACTCGGCCGCGGCATCATGATCGCCAGCCGCTGGGCGACCCTCGAAGAGACGGCCTCACGCACGCTGCCGCGCACACGCGCGTATTCGCTGCCCTTCGAGCTGCCTACTTGGGTGCTCAATCCACTCTTCACGCGCGCGCTCAACAGCACCTATTATCGGCGCCACTCCGGCGGGCCGGAGACTGCCATCGTCACGGCAGAGAAGTACTTCTATCCGCTCGACTCCGTGCTGCACTGGAATCGCGCGTACGGCGCACGCGGCTTCACTCAATACCAGTGTGTACTCCCGCGGCGCGGCGGCCCGGAGGCGGTGCGCGCGCTTCTGCAGCAGGTGAGCGCGCTCGGTCTGGCTCCGCCGCTCTGCGGCATCAAGGATTACGGACCGGAGGGGCGCGGGCTGCTCTCGTTTCCGATGGAGGGCACGTCGGTCGCGATGGACCTCCCGGTGTCGCCGGACACGCAGCGCAGCGTCGAGCGCCTGAATGAGTTCGTGATCGAGGCGGGCGGGCGCGTGTACCTCGGCAAGGACTCCTTCACTCGCCCGGCGCAGTTTCGCGCGATGGAGCCGCGACTGCCGCGCTTTCTCGAGGCGCGCGAAAAGTGGGACCCGCAGCGGCGCCTGCGCAGCGCGCTCTCGGTGCGGCTGTTCGGCGACCGGGCGAGCTAGCGCGCTCGGCGCGGCGAGCCTGCAAGTCAGGGGGGCTCAACTCGGCGGGCGCTCTCGGAAGCGATCGGGCCCGCGCGTCGCGCGTCGAAGCGCCTCCGCGGCGAGGAGCGCGAGCCGACTCTCGCGCGCGGCGTGCCCATCGGGGCAGACCTCGAGGGGGAGGAATGGGAGCGCGTCCTCGAGCGCGGCGCCGATGATCGCGTCGGAGACGCCGCTCGATGGCATGCAGCCGAACGACTTGACGGAGATGACGGCGTGCGCGGAGCTCGCGAGCACGGCGTCGCGCGCGAGGCCGATCTCCACGTGCCCGTAGCCGCCTCGGAGCGTCGGCGGGAGGAACGGCGCCGCGAGCTGTGCGAGCCACGCCGGGTCGGGGAGCTCCGTCGGCTCGAGATCGAGCGCCGCGCACGCGCTCTTCCACGTCGCGACGACGCGCGCGTCGAGCGCCGCGAGGGCGGCGGATTGCGCGGGCGTGACGGGTGCCTCACGTCCCCAGGGCTCGCCGCGCCCGAGCCAGAGGCTGTAGCGCAGCCAGAGCAGCGCGGGCGGCGCCATCACCTCGACGCCGAGCGGCGCGAGGACCGACGGCAAACAGAGCTGCCCGTCGCCGTTCGCGTGCACCGACCAGGGGTCACCGATCAAGCGCACGCGGGCGATCACCCGCGCAGTCCCGGCGCGCACCCCGCGCTCCCAGCCACGCGCAGAGGCGAGCGCGGCGAGCGGCGCGGCTCCTGCTGCGGTCGCTGCACAGACCTGCGCCGTCGCGGCGGCGAGCGCGTGCTCGACCTCGGCGGCGTGCTTGGCGCGGGGCAGCGCGCGGTTGCGACTCAGCACGAGCGCGTCGGCGGCCGCGATCGCCTCGAGCAGCCGCGCGCCGAGCGGGGTGTCGAGCCAGTCGTGGAGCGAAGCCCCCGAATTCACTGGGCCTACGACTCGAATGGGCGATCTTCCCTCGGTGACGAGCGCGCGCTGCCACGCCATCTCGAAGAGCGCGTAGCGGCAAGGGCCGCAGCTGCCGAGCGACAGCACGGCGAGGGGCGCGGGCGCTGTCGGCCCCGCAGCCGTTTCGTCCAGGGGCGCACGCTCGGCGGCGGCGCGCAGCAGCGCGCCCGTCGTGAAGAGGAGCGGCGCGCAGGCTCCGCGCGGCAGCGCCTCCCGGCCGCGCGCCTCAGCCGCGGTGTCGAGCGGTCCCGCGGAGCGCGCGCCCGCTGCGAACAGCCGACACGCGGCGGCGACGAGGTCGTCGTGCGGCGCCCCGAGCCCGAGCACGAGCAGGTCGTCGTGAGGCGGCAGCGCGCTCATGGGACGGGCCTGGAGAGCGCGCGCGCCTCGTAGCGCCGGACGGCGGCCGCGAACGTCTCGATGCGCATGCGCAGCGTCGCGGCGGGGCGCTGCTCGTCGAGGTCGTGGAGCGCGAGCCAGGGCTTGTCGGCGGCGTCGAGCAGGTCGGTCAGCGTCCCGAGGATCGACGCGTCCTGCCCGCAGCGGAAGCTCGAGACATCGACGGCGACGAGCGTCGGATCGCGCGCGATCACGCGAGCGGCCCAGAGCTTCTCGGCGCTGCCGGAGTTCGTCAGAGTCGGCGCGAGGTCCGAGAGGTCGGTGAGCGCGCGGTCGGTCGCCGGGAGCGAGAGCACGCTCAGCACCGGAATGCCCCGCGCGGCGAGCTCCATCGAGATCCCATGCGAGAAGCCCGGGTCGGAGAGATACGGGCGCGCGAGGATCACGGCGACGGTGCGCCCCTCGCGCCTGGCGCGCTCGATCACGATGGCGCCGCGACGAGCCGCGCCCTCGCGGTAGGCGCGGACCGAGCGCAGCGCGTGCGCGAACGCGCTCTCGTGACGCGCGCGGTCGAGGCCGAGGACGGGGCCAAACGACTCGAAGAGTTGCTCGCCGAGGCGCGTCGGCACGGACAAGCAGAGCTCCGGCTGCAACACGGAGACGCCGCTCTCCGCGAGGCGGTCGACCTGCCGACGCACGGCGACGAGCGCGGTGTGCCCGGACGCCGTGACGAGCGGACACGACGCGTTGTCGGCGGTCCCGCACGCCTCGACGTGCGCGTGCGTGACGGCAGGGAGCACGAGCACATCGAAGGGCGAGGTCGAGTGCGCGCGGAGCGCCGCGTCGACGTGCGCGGCGACGGACTTGGCTGGGAAGCACGGGTCGTTGGCGGCGCGGACGCGCGAGGCGTCGAGGAGCTCCGGCGAGGTCGGCGGCCCGAAGCGCACATGCGACTCGGGCAAACCTGCCGCTCTCAGGTAACCCTGGAGAAGCGGGGCACAGCGGTAAAGACCCATCACGCGAGGAAACATCAGCACGGGAGTGCGCGGAGCGATGGGGCCCGGCGGCGGCGCGAGCCCCGGCCGAAACAGCCGGCGCGCCTCGTCATCGAAGAGGTCCGCGGCGTGCCGCGCGCTCCGCCGACCGAGCGTCCCCACCGTCGCGCCGCGCTCGCACGCTGCGCCGAGGACGAGCGACTCGACGGACTCGTCGCGGCGCACCTCGACGACCGTGCGCTCGCAGCCGAGGTCGCAGCCCGCGCAGTGGGGCGCGACGGAGCGCAAGACCTCGACGTGTGCCCCCAAGTGCCACGCGAGCGGCGCGTCGCCCGCTCGCAGGTCGCGCGCGACGAGCGCAGCGCCGAGCGCGCCGACCAGCTCGGGCTGAGGCGCGAGGCGCACCTCCGCGCCCGGCACGCGCTCCCGCAGGTGCCGGAGCTGCGCCCAGGCGATCGCGACGTTGCGGTGCGCGCCGCCGGTGAGCAGGAAGCGCTGTCCGAGGCGCGCGGGCGGCACACCGACGACGTGCTCCCAGACGCTGCGCGCGACCGCCGACGAGAGCCCCGCGAGGATCTCCGCGGGGCTAT
>CAIUAC010000254.1 GCA_903896985.1 uncultured Sandaracinus sp. | reverse complement strand
TGGGAGCTGCTGCGACGCCCTCTGCGATGGCCCGTGCACGGCGTGCAACCTCCAGGGTGCGGTGGGCAGCTGCACGAACATCGGGCTGAACGGCGCGGACGACAGCCCCGCGTGCTCCGGCTCGAATGCGTGCGACGGCGCGGGGGCCTGCAAGAAGGTCACAGGGGAGGCCTGCGCCGCCCCCGCCGCGTGCGTGACGGGCGCGTGCGTCGACGGCGTGTGCTGCGAGAGCGCCTGCGGCGGGGCCTGCAAGGCGTGCTCGAAGGCGCTGACGGGCGTCGCCGACGGCACGTGCGCCGCGGTCGTGGCGGGCACGGATCCGAAGAACGGCTGCGCGGGCGCCGACGTCTGCGCCGCGGGCGGAACGTGCCAGTGCTGGGACGGATCGAAAGACGGCAGCGAGACGGACGTCGACTGCGGCGGGGCTGCGTGCTCGAAGTGCGCCAATGGCAAGCTCTGCGACGTGGCCTCGGACTGCGCCGGCGGTCAGTGCAGTGGCGCGCCGCTCACGTGCAGCGGCGCCGTCGCCGAAGGCCCCTCCTGCGCCGGCGGCCTCTTGTGCGCCGGAATCTCGTGCTGCGACGCGCAGGTGGTCCCGGGCGGCACGTTCCCGATGGGGCGCGGGGGCGGCACGGATGCCTACGGCGGGGGTTCGAGCGAGACACCCGAGCACAGCGCGACGGTGGCGAGCTTCAAGCTCGACACGTTCGAGATCACCGTCGGCCGGTTCCGCAAGTTCGTCGCTCAATTCAACGGGACGCCGCCAGCGGTGGGGGCCGGGGCGCACCCGCTCATCGTGAACAGCGGCTGGCAGGCGGGCTGGAATGCTTCCCTCGCGGCCAGTCAGGCGGCGCTCGTTGCCAACCTCAAGTGCAGCGCCAAAGGGTGCATATCCGGCGCTGACACCTCACGCTGCGACTTTCACGGGCGCCGCGTAGCTCTGGACGAGCTCCCGGTGCAGTGCCTCGAAGCGCTCGGAAAGCAGCGAGGCTCGGAAGAGCAGAATCGTCTGGCCACCATGCTGCGAGAACCGCGCGCCCGCTCGTTTCATCCGCACGCCGACCAGCGTCTTGGCCGCAGCCTCGGTGATGCCCGTCCCGATGGGGAAGTTCTTTGCGCGGGCTTCGGCGTAGCTCATCCGGCCGAGCGCGTGCTGCGTGGCAATGTAGTTGGTGGCCTCGTCCAGTTCCTTGCGCGAGGCGGCGGACAGCCCGGCGCGCCGTGCGCGCATCGAGCGCAGGACGGTCAGCGCTCCACCCGTCTTCTCTTTGATCGTCTCTCGCCACGTCGCGGCGACGACTGCGGCGTCGGCGCTGCCGGCTCCCTCGATCGCGTTCGCGGCCTTCTGTACGTACTCGGCGACGTGAAAGGCATCCACGAGCTTGAAGCGCTGGCCGCTGCCCGTCGTCGCTACACGTTCGGCCATCGCGTCCAGCGCTGCCCACTGGGGCGGCGCGCCATCGCTGGCGAACACGACGTTCAACGACGGGCGCTGCGAGAGTGCTGCGTCGAGCTCGGCGTTGAGCAGCTCGAGCAGCGTGGCCTTGCCAGCCTCCGGCATGCGGCCGACGTACACGGTCCGCAGGTGCCGGGCGTCAGCATCGTAGAACGCCAACGTCGCCACCGAAGCCTCGTGCCATGCCCGGCCCGCGTGCCCGTCCCTGGACGCCGGTGCATTCGCCCCGACCGCGCCGTATCGACGCTCGTGCCGTGGTGGCTCCGGCGACTCGGTCTTGCGGCCTCGCGGTCGCGCGTGCTCGCCATCTTGCGGAACCATCACGCCGTCGAGGGCGACCTGCACCGTCACGGCGTCGTCAGGAACGCAGTCCTGCTGCCGAAGCGCGACCTCGACGACGTCGCGCCGCGTCTCGTAGCGCGCGGCGATCGCGCGCGGAATCCGGTTGAGCGTCGAGCTACTCGCCAAGGCGGTCCCCAACTCGGCGAGCAGCTCCGCGCCCTCGTGCTCCGTCGTCACCGCGATGGCTCGGCACAGCACGCGCGCCATCTTGGGCGTGTACCGGCCCTCGACGATGCCCACGCGCAGGTCGAGCGGCACGGCGACTGGCCCGCCGCCGGAGCGCTGGTAGGTGCTGCGCTCGATCGAAACGGGGCCGAACATCGTGCGGTACTCGCCGCGCTCCACGCGTCGGTTGCCCCAGCGCTGACCCGCGATCTCGACCTCGGACGCGGCCGTGTCCGCACGCCGCAGCGCCGTGGCCATGACCTCCCTCGCCCGCGCCTCCGCCAGCGCCCGGACCTCCGCCTCGATGCTGATCAAGTCCAGCTCGTCGGCCTTCATCGAGGCAACTCGGCTCGCGTAGTCCCGCAGCGCTTGTTCCGCATCGGTGAAGTTCGGCGTCGTCATGTCACCCGTGTGCAGCAGCGGTGGCACTCTCATCAAGCGGAAAGCGGCGCGACGCTCGTCTTCCAATCACACGATCAATTGGCGTCCGTGGTGGATCTGCACCCAGCGCCAAATACCAGACCTGGACGGACGCGCCCGGGGCGAACGAGGGCTACGCCATCAACTGTGTGTCCTGGTACGAGGCGGCTGCGTTCTGCGCGTGGGACGGGGGCAGGATGCCGACGGAGGCCGA
>CAIUAC010000253.1 GCA_903896985.1 uncultured Sandaracinus sp. | reverse complement strand
CGAGCGCGCGTTGCGTGGGGGGCTGCGCACCGCCGAGAGGAGGCGCGACAAGTGCGTTGACGGCGGATTCGCCTGACGGCGGCGAGCGCTCGATACCCCTCCCGGACCGACGGAGCCGACTTCCGCTCTCGCGGCTCGCGACTCAGCGACAGCTGAGCGAGAAGATTGCCGAATGGCCACCCGAAATTGCTTGTCTGCGCGAGCCCTGGTCCGGTAGATGGAGGGAGCATCCGCCTCACTGGCAATAAAGGAGCACCTATGATCCGTTCTCGATGGAAGTTGGCCGTCTCGGTTCTTCTGGCCCTCGTTGGCGCGTGCGGGACGTCCTCGGCGCCCGCCGGGCAGCCGCCGCCCGCTCCGGCTGTGGCAGCTGTCGCGCCCGTTCCCGTCGTCCCACCGCCGCCCGCTGCGCCGGCGTTTCCGCTCGCGCGCGGCGGCGGTCACTTCGTCGCCTGGCACCAGAGCACGAAGGCGATCTACCGGAGCGACGACGGGCACACGTGGACGCGGCTCCCCGGCGAGGCTGCGCTGCAGTACGGCTGGACCCCTTGGCTCGCCGCCGACGCGGCCGGCACGCTCTTCACCACGAGCCTCGGCAGCCGCCCCGACCTGCAGCGCTCGACCGATGGGCTCGCGTGGACGGCGGTGCCGACGACGACGCCCGAGGGCGAGCGAGCGTCGTTCGCGCTCTGCGCAGGGCCAGCGAACGAGCTCTTCACGATCACGAGCACCGGGCAGACGTTCCGCACGACCGACGGCGGCGCGACCTGGACCGAGGCGGCGCGGGCGCGGCCCGTGGGCGCGCGTGGGTCGGGCGGCGGCTTCGGCGGGAGCTGCGCCTACAACGCGGCGGGCGACAAGCTCGTCGTGCAGGGCTGGTACTTCGACCCGCAGGGGCCGGTGCTCGCCGTGTCGTCGGACCACGGTCAGACGTGGACGAACGTCCCCCCGCCGATGCCGCGCAACGAGGCGACGGCCGTGATGTGGGCCGACAACGCCCTCCTGTTCGGCAACTACGAGAAGGTCTACCGGACCGAAGACAACGGCGTCACCTGGACCGAGAGCACGCCGAGCCCGCTCTACGCGACGGGCGCGACGAGCCACGGCTACAACCGCTGGTACGCGAGCGACGGCGCGAGCATCGTCGTCGGCATCGAGGCGCCGAGCACGACGCTGTCGGGCGCCTTGTTCTACTCGCACGACGGCGGGCGCACGTTCGAGACGCTGCCGCTCGACTACCACACCGACCCGACGCCGCAGGCCTCGGACGACACCATCCGCGTCACGTTCGTCCCGCACGCGTGAGCGCGCCGAGCAGCCAGCGGTCCGGCCCGCACCTCGCCACCGCGCCGACCCTCGGTGCGGCGGCGATCGGCTCGGGGCGAGCGGGCACGCGGGCGCGGACGTTTCTCGGTCCGAGAATCCGGGGTCTGCGCCCCCGAATGCGGTCCACGGCGGGGGGCCACCTTCAGGTAGCCGCCGCCGGGTCCGTTCCGACGAGGCACCGGATGCGGAAGCCCCTTCGAATGACCGGCGGGCTGGTGCTCGCGGTCGCCGTGCTCCTGACGGGCCCGACCACCGGGCACGGACAGGCGCGCACCGCCGAGCAGCTGCTCGACGCGGGGGTCGCCGCTCGACGCGCGGGCCACGATGACGAGGCGCTCGCGCTCTTCACGCAGGCCTGGGAGCGGCAGCCGACGGCGCGGGCGCGCGCGCAGATGGGCGCGGCGGAGCAGGCGCTCGGCCAGTTCGTGGAGGCCGAGGCGCACCTCGCCGAGGCGCTGGCGGGGCACGCGGACGCCTGGATAGACGAGCGACGCGCGACGCTCGAGGCCGCGCACAGCGCCGTCGAGGCGCGACTTGCTCAGCTGGAGGTGCGCGTAGAGCAGCCAGGGGCGCGGCTTCGGGTCGATGGGCTCGAGGTCGGGGCGCTGCCGCTGGCGCGGGCACTGCGGCGGATGCCGGGCACCGTGACGATCGAGGTGAGCGCGGACGGCTTCGCGCCGAGCGCGCGCTCGGTGACGGTGACGGCGGGCGAGCTCAGCCGGGAGACCTTCGTGCTCGTGCCGCTGACGGTGACGGGCGCGGTGACGGCCGGGCCTGGCGGCGGCGCACCCGGACACGTCGGGACGGTCGGCGCGGCCCCGGACGGCGCGAGCGGCTCCGCGCTGCCGCTGATCGGCTGGATCGCGGGCGGTGTAGGTGTGGCGGGCGTAGGGCTCGGCTTCGTGTTCTACGCGCAGCGTGAGGCCGGAGTGCGCGCCTACAACGACGACGCGCGCTGCCTCGTCGGCGGCAAGACGCGCGGCGAGAACTGCGCAGCCGACGCGAGCGCGGCGCGGACGGCCGAGACGCTGATGCTCGTGAGCATGATCGGCGGCGGCGCGCTGCTCGCTGGCGGGCTCGGGCTGGTGCTGCTCGGTGGAGGCGGAGGCGACGCGGAGGCGGCGCACGCGAGCCTCGAGTGCGCCCCGACGTTCGGCCCCGTCGTCGGCGCGGCGTGTCGTGGGAGCTTCTAGGCGATGCCGATCCTGACGTCCGCGGAGCGCATCGGCACGACCCTCGCGGGCAAGTACCGCCTCGACCGCATCCTCGGCCAAGGGGGGATGGGCACGGTGTTCGCCGGCGTGCACGAGTGGACGAGCCGTCAGGTGGCGGTGAAGATGCTCAACGCAGACCTCGCGGCCGATGACGTCACCGCGCAGCGCTTTCTGCAGGAGGCGCGCGCCGCCGCGGGGCTCGAGCACCCGAACGTCGTCGACGTGCTCGACATGGGGCAGGCGGAGGACGGCGCGGTCTACCTCGTCCTCGAGCTGCTGGTGGGCGAGTCGCTCGCCGACCAGATCGTGCGCGGTCCGATGTCGGTGCAGGCGACGCTCTCGCACCTGCTCCCCGTGATCGACGCCCTCGGGTCGGCGCACAAGCACGGGATCGTTCATCGGGATCTGAAGCCGGACAACATCTTCCTCTCGATCACGCCGCAGGGGCGCGTGATCCCGAAGCTGCTCGACTTCGGCATCGTCAAGGTCGCGGGCGACAAGGCCACCAAGACGAAGGTCGGCTTCATCGTGGGGACGCCCGAGTACATGTCGCCCGAGCAGGCGCAGGGCAAAGCCGACATCGGGCCGTCGAGCGATGTGTGGTCGATGGGCGTCGTGCTCTTCGAGTGCCTGACGGGGCAGCTTCCATTTCAGGCGGAGACGCAGACGGGCGTGCTCGTCGCCGTCGTCACGCAGCGCGCGCCGAGCGTGCGCACCCTCGGTGTCGAGGTCCCGCGCGCGATCGCGGCGGTCGTGGACCGTGCGCTCTCGGTCGAGCCCGAGGCTCGGTTCCCGGACGCCGCGGCACTCGGCCAGGCGCTCGAGGACGCTGCGCGCGGGATCGACCCGGGCGACGCCGTGCTCGCCGGGCGTGAGCAAAGCACAGACACCGCCCACCGCCCGCGAACGCGCGGGCTCGCGGCGACGCGCGCCCAGGACGAGGATGAACCCCGCGCGGCGTCCGACGTCGGGACGGCGGCGAAGAGGCGGTGGGTACCGCTGGTCGCAGTCGCGGGCGTCGTATTGCTCGTCGCCGCGGTCGCCGTCGCGTTCAACGCCAGTCGCGGTGGCGCGCAGCCTGGAGCGAACCGCCCCGGCGGCGCGACGCTGATCGCGGCGACCGACCCGGTCGGGACGCCAATCCATGCGGGCGACGCTCGCGTGCTCGCGGCAGCCCCCGCGCACGACACCGCCGAGCCGCGCGCGGCCGAGTTGGCCGACGCGGGAAGCACGTCGGCAGCGACGGGTGGCGGCAGCGCCCCCCCAAGCATCCCGTTCGGGAAAGCGCCGCCTCCGATCGAGAGGCGCGCCACGCCGCTCGTCGGCCACAGCGGGCCGCCGCGCGCGACACGACCGCACCCCGTCGCGCAGCGGGGCGCGAACGGTTCGCCGATCCTCGACTGAGTTTCCAGCCGAACGACGAAGCCTGACGACGTACCCAGAAGGAAGACCTCGATGACCCGCCGAAATGCCGCTTCCTGCCCCGCGACGCGGCTCGGCGTGATCCTGTCAGCGCTGCTGCTGTCCACGGCTTGCACGCCCTTCAAGAGCGCCAGCGATCGCG
Source organism: uncultured Sandaracinus sp. (assembly GCA_903896985.1). GTDB lineage: Bacteria > Myxococcota_A > Polyangia > Polyangiales > JADJQN01 > CAIUAC01. The sequence continues at coordinate 2,332 of CAIUAC010000253.1, read as the reverse complement.
GACCGACCGATGCGGGCGACCTCGGGACTGCGCCGATGGACGCCACCGTCGACGCGCCCGTCGACCCGACGTTGGACGCCGCACCCGACGCACCGTGGGACGCCGGACCCGGGCTAGACGGTGGTACCGACGCTGGGCCCACGCTCGACGCGGCCCCCCCGGAGCCGGACGCGTGCGTGCCCGCGACGGAGATCTGCAACGGGATCGACGACGACTGTGACGGCGCGATCGACGAGGCGCTCAGCTGTGCGACGGTCGTGGAGCTCGCGCTCGGCGGCAGCCACAGCTGCGCGCGCCTGGACGACGGCACCGTCCGCTGCTGGGGCGACAACGCCTTCGGCCAGCTCGGCGACGGGACGACCACGCGGCGCCTCACTCCGGTGGTCGTCCCGGGGATTCTCGGCGCGACAGCGCTCGCGGTCGGTGGCAGCCACAGCTGCGCCATACTCGCCGACGCCACCGTCCAGTGCTGGGGGTACAACATGAACGGCCAGCTAGGCGACGGGAGCATCGTCGCGAAGTCGTCTCCGGTGGTCGTGGTCAGCCTCGTCGACGCGGTCCAGCTCGCGCTCGGTGAGAACCACAGCTGCGCCCGCCGGACGGGCGGGACTGTCAGCTGTTGGGGGGCCAACGTCACAGGTCAGCTAGGCGACGGGACTGTCACGGGCAAGACCCTGCCAACGCCGGTGATGGGGCTCACGAGCATCGTCGAGATCGCGGTGGGCGCCAACCACGGGTGCGCCCGCGCCGGGACCGGCGCCGTCCGCTGCTGGGGCGCGAACACCAGCGGCCAGGTCGGCGATGGCACGACGCTCGGGCGTTCGGGCCCGGTCGCCACGGTCGGGCTCAGCGGCGTCGCGGAGCTCGCGCTCGGACGCGACCACAGCTGCGCCCGCGGGACCGACGGCACGGTCGTCTGCTGGGGCAGCAACGCCAGCTTCCAGCTCGGCAACGGGACGATGACGAGCAGCCTCACGCCCGTCCCGGTGAGCGGCATCGCGGACGCGCTCGAGCTCGACGTCGGCGCCGCCTGCGGCTGCGTGCGGCACGGCGACGGGTCGGTCTCTTGCTGGGGTGCCAACGCCCACGGCGAGCGCGGCGACGGAACTGTCCTCAGCGGCCCGCTGTCGTCCTCGGTCACGGGACTGAGCGGCACGCTCGAGGTCGCCCTCGGGGAGTCGCACGCCTGCGCTCGGAGAGGCGACGCGCGGATCGAGTGCTGGGGCGCCAACGCCTCGGGTCAGCTCGGCGACGGGACCACCGTCGAGCGGTCGGTCCCGGCCGTCGCCTTCGGCCTCTGAGCGCCGACCTCGGCGGCGGCAGGACGACGCTCTCAGCTCCGCTTCACGCGCTCCCAGAGCACGTCGCGCGCCGCGTCGTCGAGCTGCGGGAGCGTCGTGCCCGCCTCGCGGGCGAGCGCCTCTGCGGACTGCACCCGCGACGTGAACCGGTCGAGCGTGCCGCGGAGCGCCGCCTCGGGGTCGACGCCGCGCTTGCGCGCCAAGCTCGCGAGCGCGAAGAGCACATCGCCGAGCTCCTCCTGCACGCGCGCGGCGTCGTCGCCCTCGAGCGCGAGGTCGAGCTCGGCGAGCTCCTCGTCGACCTTGGTGCGGACGCCCGACAGGTCCGGCCAGTCGTAGCCGACGCGCGCCGCCTTCTCGCCGATGCGCACCGCGCGCAGGAGCGCCGGCAGCGACCTCGGCAGACCGTCGAGGACGCCGCGGTCCTTCTTCTCCGCGGCCTTCAGCTTTTCCCAGTTGGCGAGCACCTCGTCTGTGCCCGAGACCTGGGTGTCGCCGAACACATGAGGATGCCGGCGCACGAGCTTCTCGCAGATGCCGTCGACGACGTCATCGAGCCCGAACCAGCCCTGGCGCTCGGTGAGCGCGCTCTGAAACACGATCTGCATCAGCAGGTCGCCTAGCTCCTCGCGAAGCTCGGCGGGCGAGCCCGAGTCGATGGCGTCGACGACCTCGTGCGCCTCCTCGATGACGAAGGGGCGCAGCGTCGCGAGCGTCTGCTCGCGGTCCCACGGGCAGCCATCGGGCGCGAGCAGGCGCCGCATGACCTCGACGAGCCGCGGCAAGGTCGCGCCGTGTTGGGCGGCGAGCGTGGGCGTGGAGTCCTGCGAGTGCTCGTCTGTCAGCGACATGCGCGCGTTGCTACCACGCACGCGGAACATACGCGACGGCGCTCGCGTAGGATGAGCGACATGACGAGGGCGCGATGAGCCGCGGAGACGACGCGAAGCTGCCCGTGGGCTCGAGAGCGGCGCGCCTGCGTGGCCTGCCGGTCGCGGCGACGTTCGCCGTGTTCGTGTTGGTCGCGGCGT
>CAIUAC010000252.1 GCA_903896985.1 uncultured Sandaracinus sp. | reverse complement strand
GGCGGCGAGCTCGGCTACGCGACGCTCGACGAGACCAACTACATCGCGCCCACGCTGTCGGCGGACCTCCGCTTCTACGTCCTGCAAGCCGCGATACGCATCCCGCTGCGCCTGCGCGTGAGCGACGGCGAGCTGCGCAAGCAGGACTGGGACGAGGTCGGGGACTTCTTCCGCGTCGGGCAGTGTGTTCGCGTCGATTGGAGCGAACACGGCCGCTTCGAGCGCGAACACGGCCTCTGCCTGCCGTGGCAAGTCGAGCGCGAGGACTACTACTTCACCGTCCGAGTCGGCCCTCAATACGATCTGTCGCTCGGACACGGCACGATCCTCAACTCCTACTCGAACAACCTCAACCCCGACCACTTCCGGCCGGGGCTCGTCGCCGAGTGGCAGTTCCACGAGTTCGTCGTCGGACGCTTCGTGATGGACAACGTCGTCGCCCCGAGCCTGCTCGGCGGCACGCTGGCCCTGCGCCCGTTCGTCTACGAGATGGACGAGACGGCGGAGTCCTACGAGTACCGCCACGAGCTGCAGCTCAACGTGTCCGCCGTCAGCGACCTGCGCGCGCCGCTCACCGTGCAGACCGCGTTCGGGCACGCGCTCACCGACGGCCAGAGCAACCTGCGCTACACGACGCGACCGGTGACGGAGCTCGGCGCGGACTTCGAGTACAAATACGTGTTCGGCACGCAGGTCGCCGTCGAGGCGCACGCCGACTGGAACTACCTCACTGGCCACGGGATGGGCGGCCACGCGCAGCTCTGGTTCATCTACAACCACCCGTACGGCGCCTACTCCGTGCGTGGGCAGGGCGAGTTTCGCTACATCGAGCAGAACTACGTCCCCAACTACTTCGACAGCTACTACAACATCCAGCGCGAGCAGTTTGCGCTGACGCCCGAGACGCAAGCCGCGATGGGCGCGGACGGCGCGTTCTCGACGAAGCAGCAGGCGCTGGACGGCCTCGGCGCTGGTAACTGGGCCGGCGGCTACCAGGTCGGCATGACGTTCGAGTTGTATCGAGGCTCGGACGACGACCGGCGCACGGCGCTCTCGGCGCGGTTTTACCTCGGCGACAACTTCCGCCGCAGCAACGACGGGCAGTTCGTGCTGTCCCTGCAGGTCCCGCGGCTCGCGGACAAGATCGACATCTATGCGCTCTACTCGCGCCAGAATTTCAACCGACTCGTCGACATCTTCCAGCTCGACAGCACGCTCGTGAAGGTCGTCGTGCGCTGGGATCTCAACGAGCAGTTCTACGTGCTGCTCAACTACGGGCGCCTGTGGCAGCTCGAGGTCGAGGCGCCCGGACGCACGCTGACGGGGTTCCAGTCGAGCAACGACTTCGGCATCTCGCTCGGCATCGCGGAGGGGCTGTGAGCGCCGTGCCAGCGCTGCGTCCAGCCATGGCGTTCGTGGGGACGTTCGCCCTCCTGATGGCGGTGGGCTGCGGCGAGGCCTCGACGCCCGCTTGCCGCGCGCCGGAGGTCTCGAGCGCCACCTGCGAAGAGGCGTGCGCGAACCTCGCTCACCTCGACTGCCTGATCACGGCGACCGCAGCGGAGTGCGTCACGACGTGCGCCACCGCGGGGGCTGGCCTCGACCCCGCCGTGCGCGACCGCGTGCAGGCCTGCTACGCGCTGGCGACGACGTGCGGCGAGGTCGACGACTGCTCGCTCGGCTGCGGCCCGGGCGGCGGCACCGTGCCGTTCCTCGGGCTCGACGCAGGAGTCGCGCCCATCGACGCCGGCGCGGCCGTCGACGCCGGCCCAGACGACGCCGGCAGTGACGACGCCGGCGCCGCCGACACGGACGCAGCAGCGGCGGATGCAGGCGCCTGAGGCGCACACGGACCCAAGCTCGAAAGGATGGCGAACTCGATGCTCAACAACGCGAAGGTTTGGCTCATGGTTCTGGTCGTGGTCGGCGCGGTCTCGGGCTGCATCATCCAGCCCAACCGCGGCACCTCGAGCACCATCCCTCAGAGCGCGACGGGTCAGACGTCCGGCTCGGCGATCGTGGTGGTCAACAACTCGAGCGACAGCGTCTGTCGCATCTTCTTCTCGCCTGCGTCCACGACGCAGTGGGGCCCCGATCAGCTCGGCACGGAGACGCTCTCGGCGGGGCGGTCGATCGGCTGGTCGGTCAACCCCGGCACCTGGGACATCAAGCTGACCGACTGCGACGGCAACGTGCTCGCGACGCAGATGGGCGTCGAGGTCGGCGGCTCGCCGGTCGCGTTCCAGTACAACTGACGACCGCCGCGCCGCGAGCCGCTCAGCGGGGCACTCTGACGATGACCGAGTAGGTGAGCGGCTTGCGGCCGAGCTCGCGCCAGAAGAAGCGCTTGAGCGCGCGGCGCGCGATCTCGCGGAGCTCGGCATCGTCGACCTGATCGAGCGGCGTCCGCATGGCGTAGAGCGCGTCCGCGACGTCGCGGCGGGCGTCCGCGAGCAGGCCCGGCGACGCCTCCTCGTGCAGGACGCCGCGCGTGATCACGTCGGGCTCCTGCACGAGGCGCTTGCCCGAGCTGTCGACGACGAGCACCGCCATCACGACGCCGTTCTCTGCGAGCGAGGCGCGGTCGCGCAGCACGACGTCGGGGATCTCCTCGCCCGCGTCGACGCTGATGCGGCCCACAGGTGCTTTGCCGACGACGCGCATGGCCGTCTTGTCGACCTCGAGGATCGCGCCGTTCTCGATGACGACGTGCTCGCCGACGCCCATGTCGCGCGCGAGGTCCGCGTGCCGCCGGAGGTGGTGGTAGCTGCCGTGGACGGGCACGAAGCCGTCGGGGCGCGTCAGCTCGATCATGCGGCGCTGCTCGTCCTGCTGCGCGTGGCCGCTGACGTGAACGCCTGGGTCCGTGATCGGCGAGCGCACGACGACGCCGCGCCGCTCGAGCTCGTTGATCAGCGCGGAGACCGTGCGCTCGTGGCCGGGGATGACGCGCGACGAGAGCACGACCTGGTCGCCGGGCTCGAGGCGCAGGGTGGGGTGGGACTCGGCCGCGAGGCGCGCGAGGGCCGCTGCGGGCTCGCCCTGCGTGCCGGTCGCGATGGCGACGAGGCGGTTGCGCGGGACCGACTGCACGCGCTCTTGCGGGACGAGCAGCGCGCCGGGGTCGTCGAGGAAGCCCTCTTCGACCGCGACGCGCGCGTGCAGCTGCACCGAGCGCCCGAGGAAGCAGAGCTGCTTTCCCGCCGCGCGGGTCGCCGCGATCACGGCGCGGATGCGGTGCGCGTTGGACGCGAACATCGCGACGATGACGCGCGTGTCGGCCTGCTGGATGATCGAGGTGAGCTGCTCGGCGGCGCTCGCCTCGCTGCCGGCGCTGCCCGGGATGTCGACGTTCGTCGAGTCGCTGAGCAGTGCGCGGACGCCCTCGTCACCGAGCTCGGCGAAGCGCTCGGCGTCGAAGGCGTCGCCGCCCTCCATGCTGAGGTCGATCTTGAAGTCGCCCGTGTGCACGAAGAGGCCCGCCGGCGTGCGGAAGGCGAGGGCGGTCGCGTCGGCGATCGAGTGCGTGACGCGCACCGGCTCGAAGTCGATCGAGCCGGCCACGTAGCGGGCGCGCGGGCGAGTCGGGATGAGCTCCGCGCCATCGAGCAGCTCATGCTCGCGCAGACGCTCTCGG
>CAIUAC010000251.1 GCA_903896985.1 uncultured Sandaracinus sp. | reverse complement strand
CGCTCGAGTACTACCGCGCCATGGCGTGGCCGCCCCGCGCGGCGCTCGCGCGCATCCGTCTCGGCGCGGCTCCCGAGCGGCGCGTGAAGGTCCCGCTGCTCTATCTCGCTGGCGCGGACGACGGCTGCATCGGGCCCGACGTCGGGCGCGGGCAAGAGGCGCACTTCGACGGGCCGTTTCGCAGCGAGGTCCTCCCCGGCGTCGGGCATTTTCTGCAGCTCGAGCGCCCTGATCTCGTCGCGTGCGCCATCCTGCCGTGGCTCGCCTCGATCGCGAGCTGAGCCCTCCTTTGACTTGCCTCAGCGCTTGCCGCAGCGTCGGCGGGTGCTGCGAGAGTCGCCCGGAGAGCCCGCGGAGATCATCGTCGTCTCGGGGCTGCCGCGCTCGGGCACCTCGCTGATGATGCGGCTGCTGCAGGCGGGCGGAGTCGACCTCGTCACCGACGGCGTCCGCGCGCCCGACGTCGACAACCCCGGCGGCTACTTCGAGCTCGAGCGGGTGCGGTCTCTCGCCCACGACAGCGCTTGGCTCGGCGCCGCGCAGGGCAAGGCGATCAAGGTGATCTCCGCGCTCTTACGGCACCTCCCTGCCGACCACCGCTACCGCGTGCTCCTACTTCGCAGGGACCTCGACGAGGTGCTCGCCTCACAAGCGCAGATGCTCGAGCGCCGCGGCGTACCGCGCGACCCTGCCGAGGACGTCACGCTCCGCGCCGACTTCGCCGCGCACCTCGCCGCGACGCAGCGCTGGCTGCACAGCGCGGACGCGTTCGAGGTGCACGAGGTGAGCTACGCGGCGCTGATCGACTCGCCGGCGGCGGAGCTCGAGCGCGTCGCATCCTTCCTTCGTCGGGACCTCGACCTCAGCGCGATGCGCGCCTGCGTCGACCCGGCGCTCTACCGCGCGAGGGCCGCGGGGCGCTCCGTTTCTCCCGATCCTTCATGCTAATCTGCGTCTCGTGATCGCCCTGCGCTGCGCGAACTGTGGAGCCCCGCTCGAGGTCGCGGACCACGAATCGCTCGTGCAGTGCAGATATTGTCAGGCGACCACGCGCGTCCGTGACCGGACGCTCCACCTCGCCGTGCCCGTCGCGCCTCCAACGGCCGTGCCGCAGTGGGTGCCGCCGCCCGCGCCTGCGCCCTGGCCATCCGCCGTGCAGCGCCGACCCGTGCCGCGACGAGCCCCGCGCGTCGGGCCGATGGTCGCCGCCGTGATCGGCTTCGGAGGCGTCGCCGCCGCGGCGATCAGCGTCCTGCAACACAGCCCGGGCGGCGTCTTCAGCGCGCTCGCGGCGATGGCACCCGCGCCCGTGATGAGCGCGTGCCTCGTCGACGCGAACGGCGACGCGGCCCTCGACGTCGCCACGCTGCGCTCGAGCGGCGACACCTACTTCCCGGAGCTCTTCGACGGCAGCACCGGCGTGTCTCGCTGGCGCGGAGAGGCCGTGCCGAGCGGCACCAAGTTCTACTGCGTGGGCCATCACCTCGTGCTCGGCCTCCCCGACTTCACCACGCACATTCACGACGCGCGCTCGCCGGTCACGCCGCTCGTCGTGCGCGGCGGAGATGTCACACAGGCGGTGCGGCAGGGCACCGGCTGCCTCGACCTAGAAGCCGCAGATCACTCGCACCTCGCCGTCGCGGTCGACGGCTCCAACGCGACGCAGTGCCAGCCGGACGCCAACACCGTCAGCGCGGACGGCGAGGCCACCGGCATCATGGGCCTCACGAGCGACGAAGTGGCGCTACCGGATGGCGACCAGGTGCTCGAGCTTCGCGCGCGGCAGCAGGGCACCGAGATGCTCAGCCTCCGCGTCGGCGCGCACGCTCAGGAGCACCCGACCTCGCTGCAGAAGTGCACCTTCAGCGCCGCCCTCGCCGTCAGCCCGACCACCATCTTCGTACAGGGCTGCCCCGTCGGCTCCGAGAAGGCGAGCCTGGTCCTCGCGCTCGGCCGAGAGGGGCTCGGGGAGCTGTGGCGTGCGCCCATCGCGAGCGGCACGGAGTGGGACGTCGACATGTTCCGCTGGAACGGGCGCGCGCTCCTCGTGCGCGCGTCAGCGACCGTCTACGCGCTCGACGCGGGCACCGGCGCGACGCTCTGGCGGATCAACTAGCGGCGCTCAGTCCGTCAGGTGCGCGAGCACGCGCGCGATCGTGGCGCGCATGCTCTGTCGGTCGGCGATGATGTCGATCATCCCGTGCTCGAGCAGGAATTCTGCGCGCTGAAAGCCCTCCGGCAGCTTCTCGCGGATCGTCTGCTCGATGACGCGCGCGCCCGCAAAGCCGATCAGCGCGCGAGGCTCTGCGATGTTCACGTCGCCGAGCAGCGCGAAGCTCGCCGCGACGCCGCCGGTCGTCGGATCGAGCAGCACGCTGATGAACGGCGCGCCCGCGTCGCGCAGTCGCCCGAGCGCGGCGACCGTCTTCGCCATCTGCATCAGCGAGAGCACGCCCTCTTGCATGCGCGCGCCGCCCGACGACGAGAGCAGCACGACGGGCTGCCGCTGCGCCGCGCCGCGCTCGAGCATGCGCGTGATCTTCTCGCCGACGACCGAGCCCATGCTGCCGCCCATGAAGCGGAAGAGGAACGTGCCGATCTGCAGCGGCTTGCCCTGCATCGTCGCGGAGCCCGTCAGGAAGGCGTCGGTGACGCCCGCCTTCTTCTGCGAGGCCTTGATGCGGTCCCGGTAGCGCTTGCCATCCTTGAAGTCGAGCGGGTCGGCTGAGGTGAGGTGCGCGTCGAACTCGGTGAAGCTGCCCGGGTCGGTCAGCAGGTCGATCCACCCCTCACCGCTCAGGTGGTAGTGGTGCCCGCACTTCGGACAGACCTCGAGGTTGCTCGTGAACTCCTCGGCGAGGAGCGTCACCCCGCACGCATCGCAGCGCCGGAACACGCCCGCGCCGATCGTGCGCTTCTGCGAGGCGTCGATCGCCGCCCGCGTCTTTTCGAACCAGCCCATGGCGCATCCGGGTAGCACGTCCTGAGGCCGGCAGGAAGGGTCTCTCCCGGTCGCGCGCCCAGGCTGCTACTGTCGCGGGGATGTCTTCTCGTGTCGCGCTCGGCGCTCTCGCGTACTTTGCCCTCGCCCTGCTGACCGGCGGCTGCGCGAAGACCGAGTGCAACTTCAATTCGCAGTGCGGGCGGCGGCACTACTGCTTTGCGTCGTCCTGCAGGCAGGACTGCGCCGAGGACCTCGACTGCACGGGCGGCCGCGTCTGCTCGGCGATCGGCCGCTGCGAAGAGCCGATCGACGGCGCCGTGCCGATGGACGATCTCGGCCCGCGCACCGACCTCGGTCGTGTCGACCTCGGCTCGACGGACCTCGGCCCGACGCCCGCGGACCTCGGCCCGAACGACCTCGGCCCGCTGCCCGTCGACCTCGGCCCGACGCCCACGGACCTCGGCGGCCCGCTCCGCGCTTACCTCGCTGACTGCACCGCCGACGCGCAGTGCGAGTCGGCCCGCTGCGTCGCGGATGTCAGCGCCGGCGCGCGCGTCTGCAGCAAGGCGTGCACCGACGACACGCAGTGCGCGGACTGGCACTTCTGCGTGCAGTCGACGCCGGGCGCGGCGGGCTTCTGCTCGTGGGACGACACCGGCCGCACCTGCACCAACGCGACCTCCGGCAACTGCGCGTTCGCGTGCCTGAGCCCCGACGCGACGAGCCCCGGGCACTGCACGCACCTGTGTCGCACCGCCACCGACTGCGCGGGCGGCTACGGTTGCGTGTACTCGGCCGCAGGCGACGTGACCTCCCCGAAGGTCTGCGCCTGGACCAACCGCAACTGCCCCACCGCCGCGACGGAGTGCCCGACCTCGCTCGGCGTCTGTGGCGGCGCGGGGACGTGGTGCACCGGGCAGTGCGCCTCGGCGGCCGACTGCCCGCGCGTGCTCGGCGCGGCCCAGACGTGCGCGGACCCCGATGGGCTCGGCTTCACGTACTGCGTGCCCTCGACGACGAACGGCGAGTATCCGCTCGGCACACCGTGCACCGGCGACAGCAACTGCCGCTCTGGAATCTGCGCGGTGCCCGAGGCGGGCTTCCCCGCGGTCTGCCTCGAGCGCTGCACGCCGACCTCGGGCTGCCCCGCGGGCTTCGGCTGCAACGCCGCGATCCTCACGGGCACGGGCATGGCCGGGAACATCTGCGTGCCCGCGGGCCTCGGCCGCAGCGGCACCGCCTGCACGCTCGGCCGACAGTGTCGCTCGGGCGCTTGCTCGACGCGCACCGGCGTGTGCATCGACTCCTGCCAGAACGGCTTCTGCCCGCCCGGCACGGTGTGCACGCCCGAGGGGCTGACGGTCGAAGGCTTCTCGCTCTCGAGCTGCCGTTGACGTGCGCCGCCGAGAAACGCGCGTACCTCCACGACATGAAGCGCGCCCCCTTCTTCTCCGCGTTGGTGCTCGCGCTCGCCGTCGTCGCGGCGCCGTCCCTGTCGGCGTGCGGCGCCGCGAACGTCACCAGCGACCCCGACCGTAACCTCTCGCCCTCGGACCGTTCGCACCCGCCGGAGCGCAGCTCTGCCGACGAGACCGACGGCCCGACCGCGCCGCGCGGCAGCGCTCAGCGCCCGATCGGCGAGGGCGCCGGCTACGACGAGCACGACGAGCACGACGACGGCAGCGACAAATAGCCCGTCGACTCAGCGCGCGGCGATGACCGCGAGGTGCCTTCCCGAGCGCGCGCCATCGCGGCGATACGAGTAGAAGCGCTCGCCGTCGCAGCGCGTGCAGCCGCCGACGTCGTCGCGCTGCGCAGCCTTGACCCCGCGCGCCTCGAGCTGCGCGCTCACGATCGCCGCGAGGTCGACGTGCGGCTTCATCGCGCCGCCGCCGGGCACGGTAGGCTCGGTCCCACGCCCGACCGCACGGAGCGCCGTCGCGACCTCGTCGCCGACCTCGAAGCAGCACGCGCGAATGTGTGGCCCGATCGCCGCGCGCACGTCCGCTGCGCGCGTTCCCGCAGCGAACATCGCGTCGAGCGCCCGGTCCACGATCTCCGCCGCGACGCTGCGCCAGCCGCAGTGCACGGCCGCGACGGTGCCCGCGCGCACGTCCGCGAGCAGCAGCGGCAAGCAGTCCGCGACGCGCACGCCGATGACGGCGCCTCGCACGCTCGCGACGAGCGCGTCCGCTTCTTCCACGCGCACTCGCTCGGGTTCGTCGCTCGCCGCGACGACCCGCACGCGCGCGCCATGCACCTGCGACACCTCGAACAGCGCGCCCTCCGCGTAGCCGACGTCCCGCGCGAGCCGCGCGTGATTCTCTGCAACGTTCACCCAATCGTCACCGACGCCGCGCGCGAGGTTCAGCGAGTCGAACGGCGCAGCGCTCCGCCCCCCCGTGCGCAGCGAGAATCCGTGAACGAAACCAGCGTTTTCCAGCAGCCCTGACCGAAGCGAGAGGTCCACGCGCCGAGCCTGCCACGCCGCGCCCCCGCCGCGAAACCCCTTCCCACTTCGCCCTAGCGGTGGCCGCGCTGCGTGTCTATCCTCGCGCCGCGTGTCACTCCGCCGACACGTGTCGTTCACCGGGCGGCACAAGCGCACACGATGTTCGAAGCCCTCTTCGTCGACTCGCTCACGCCGCTGACCACCGCCTTGCTCGCGGTCGCGCTGCTCATCGCGTGCGGCTTCGAGTTCGTCAACGGCTTCCACGACACCGCGAACGCCGTGGCGACGGTCATCTACACGAACGCCCTCAAGCCCTGGCGCGCGGTGGTGCTCTCCGGCGTCTTCAACTTCATCGGCGTGCTCGCCGGCGGCATCAGCGTGGCGATGGGCATCATCAAGCTCCTGCCGACGGAGCTGATGGTCTCGCAGGGCTCCGGCGGCGCTCTCGCGATGGTGCTCGCGCTCCTCGCAGGCGCGATCCTCTGGAACCTCGGCACCTGGTACCTCGGCTTGCCGGCGTCGTCCTCGCACACGCTGATCGGCGCGATCATCGGCGTCGGCCTCGCCAACTCGCTCACCGCCGGTCACGCCTTCGGCGAGGGCGTCAATTGGTCGAAGGCGGCCGACATCGGCACGGCGCTCCTCCTCTCGCCCCTCTTCGGGTTCACGGTCGCGGCGCTGCTCTTCTTGCTGCTCAAACAATTCGTGCGCGATCAGCGCCTCTTCGCTCCGCCGCCCGGCCTGACCGCGCCGCCGCTCTGGATTCGCTCGCTGCTGATCGCGACGTGCAGCGGCGTCTCCTTCGCGCACGGTCAGAACGACGGCCAGAAGGGCGTCGGCCTGATCATGCTGATCTTGATCGGCCTCGCGCCCGGCGGCTTCGCGCTCGATCTCCAAGCCGACGCCTCGAGGCTGCACTCGGCGCGCATCGCGGCCGTGGAGATCGAGGAGCTGCTCGTGCACGCCGAGGTGCTGCCTGCGGGCGCCGACGCCGCGCGCCTCGAGGCAGCGGTCGATCCAACCTCGCAGCGTGCCGAGGAGCCCCGCACCGCCGCGCTCGTCGCGCTGCACCGCATCGAGCGCCTGCTCGAGGGGCGCGACCGGGTGCGCGAGATCCGCCGCGCCGACCGCTTCCACGTGCGGCAGTCGATCCTGCTCCTCGACGACGCCATCAAGGAGCTCGGCAAAGCCGACGCGCTCTCGAACCTGACGAAGTCCCAGAAGAAGGCCCTCGACGCGCACCGCGACGAGATCAAGGGCCTGACCGACTACGCCCCGACGTGGGTCCTCTTCGCGGTCGCGCTCTCCCTCGGTGTCGGCACGATGGTCGGCTGGAAGCGCATCGTGCTCACGATCGGCGAGAAGATCGGCAAGTCGCACATGACCTACGCGCAGGGCGCCGCCGCCGAGCTCGTCGCCGCGAGCACGATCATCGTCTCGGGACAGCTCGGCCTCCCGGTGAGCACCACGCACGTCCTCTCCTCGGGCATCGCCGGCACGATGGTCGCGCAGCGTTCGGGCCTGCAGAAGTCCACGATCCGCAACATCCTGCTCGCCTGGGTCTTGACCCTCCCGGCGTCGATGCTCCTGTCGGGCGGCCTATTCCTGCTTTTCCGTCTGTTCGTCTAGGTGCCCGTGGCTCGCCGCAACGCCGCGCCCGCGTTGCCCGCGGCCCGCGCGCGTCGTACAAGGCGCCCTCGATGGCACACAACTTCCCCTCTGCGGACTGGACTGCGGCGTACAAGGACGCCGTCAACGGCAACGCCGCCTACCGCGAGGCAGGCAAGACCTGGCTCCACGGCGCGGTCGCCTTCGTCGTCGAGGCCGACCCCTCGCTCGGGCTCGAGAAGGACTCCGCGCTGATCCTCGACGTGCACGGCGGCGAGTGCCGCGCGACGCACTGGGTCGAGCGCGCCGTCGCCGAGGCCGACGCGCCCTTCGTCATCGTCGGCAAGTACGCGCGATGGAAGGACGTCATCACCGGCAAGGAAGACCCGATCAAGTCGATGATGCAGAACAAGCTGCGCCTCGTGAAGGGTCATCTCCCGACGATCATCCGCTACGTCGAGTCGTCCCGGCAGCTCGTGAAGAGCGCGGCGGACGTCGACAGCCACTGGCTCGCCTGATGCCCGTCGTCATCGAGCTCGCGCCCGGCGCCAGCGAGAACGGGCTCGTCACGATGCTCGCGGACCTGCTCCGGCAGAACCTCGACGATCACCCGCACAAGCGCGCCGACTTCGAGAAGCTCGACGGGCGCGTCGCGATCGTCGCCGAGGACGCCGGCGTCGCGCTCACGCTCGAGTTTCAGCGCGGCAAGCTCGTGCTGCACGCCGGCATCGTCGGCATCCCCGACGTCACGGTGCGCGCGCCGAGCGACGACGTGATGGCGATGTCGCTCGTCGAGCTCACGCCGAAGCGCGCGCTCCCCGACCCGCGCGGCGAGGTGATGAAGAAGGTCTGGGAGGGCATGCGCTCCGGGCGCATCCAGGTCTATGGCGCGCTGTTCCACGCGCCGCTGATGTTTCGGCTCACGCGCGTGATGAGCGTGAACTGAGCGCGAACATCCTTGACGTGGCGGGCGCGTTTGCTACAAACGGCCGCCTGTTGGCTCTGCGGACGTGGCGGAATTGGCATACGCGCCAGACTAAGGATCTGGTGGGGTAACTCCCGTGAAGGTTCAAGTCCTTTCGTCCGCACTCTTGTTGCTCGGAAATCGCGCGTACCTCACGGTGCGCGCTTTTTTTTCGCCTCGCGGCGGGCTCCGGCGCGCCGCTGCTCGCCTCGCCGGCGAACGCAGTTCTTGACCGCGGCGGCGCGACGTGCGGGAATCGTCGGGCTTCGCGCCATTTCGGCCCGGGAGGCATGCATGTTCCGAGAAGCGCTACGGCAGGTCGTGGACGGCACCGAGGGCGGCATCGCCGCCGTGCTCATGGGCTACGACGGGATCCCGCTCGAGCAGTACATCGCGGCCGACGCGGAGCTGAACGTCGAGACGGTCGGCATGGAGTTCAGCGTCGTGCTCTCGCAGATCCGCAAGGCGGCGGAGATGCTCGAGGCGGGCACCGCGCGCGAGGTCACGATCCAAGCCGAGCTGATGACCACCGTGATCCGGCTGCTCAACGACGAGTACTTCGTCGCCGTCGCGCTCAAGCCGTCAGGCAACTCCGGCAAGGCGCGCTTTCTGCTGCGCACGGGCGCCGGCGCGCTCATCGAAGCGCTGAGCTGACGCGCGGCCCCGCGCAGTCACCCATGCGCGTCCTCGTCCTGCACGGGCCCAACCTCAACCTGCTCGGCACCCGCGAGCCGGGCGTCTACGGCACGGCCACGCTCGGCGCGATCGACCGCATGCTCGCGGCCCTCGCGCGCGAGCTCGGCGTCACGCTCGAGGCGCGGCAGTCGAACCTCGAGGGCGAGCTCGTCACGCTGATCCAGCAGGCGCGCGGGCACGCCGACGGCCTCGTGCTCAACCCCGCGGCGTACACGCACACCTCCGTCGCGATCCGTGACGCGCTCTCTGCCGTCGCGTTGCCGACGGTGGAGGTGCACCTCTCGAACCTGCACGCGCGCGAGGACTTCCGGCAGCGCTCGCTGACGGCGGGCGTTTGCCTCGGCGTCATCGCCGGCTTCGGGGCCGAGAGCTACGCCCTCGGGCTCCGGGCGCTCGTCGCGCACCTGCGCGGCGCAGGGCCGAAATCTGCGCCGCCGCGCACGAAGGCGACGGGGAGCCCCCGCGCGCGTCGCCCGCGTCGTCCGTCCTGAGTCGCTCGTAACGCGTTGCGGCGAGACATCTTCGCAGAGAGCCGCTATAAAGCGCCCCCGGGCCGCCTAGGCCACCCCGGACCGTAGGCTGTCAGCCCCGCTGCCCGTCAGCTCGACTGGCCGTCAGCCCCCAAGCAAGGAGCCCGCTTCTTCGATGGACATCGACCTCAAGCAGCTGCGCGAGATCATGCGCGCCCTCAAGCAGTTCGACATCCGTGAGATCGTCGTCGAGAAGGGCGACGAGAAGATCAAGCTCGTCCGCGACGGCGGCATGCCACAAGGAGGGCAAGTCTCCTACGTCGCCCCCGGCTACACGATCGCGCCCCCGCCTGCCTCCCCCGAGGTCGCGGTCGCGGCGGTCGTCGCCGACGACCCGAACGTCCTCTACGTGACCTCGCCCTTCGTCGGCACGTTCTATCGCTCGCCGGGCCCGGATTCGTCGTCCTTCGTCGAGATCGGCAGCACGATTCGCCCCGGACAGGTGCTCTGCATCGTCGAGGCGATGAAGCTGATGAACGAGATCGAAGCCGAGGTCGCCGGCACCATCCTCGACGCCCTCGTCGAGAACGGCAAGCCCGTCGAATACGGCGACAAGCTCTTCCGCATCCGCAAGTCCTGAGCCGGACGCCCACGTGTTCAAGAAGATCCTGATCGCGAACCGCGGCGAGATCGCGCTGCGCATCATCCGCGCCTGTCGCGAGCTCGGCGTCGCCACCGTCGCCGTGCACAGCGACGTCGACGCGCAGGCGCTCCACGTCCGCTTCGCCGACGAGGCCGTGTGCATCGGCCCGGCGCCCGCGCGGCAGAGCTACCTGCACGTCCCCGCCATCATCGCCGCGGCCGAGATCACCGGCGCAGACGCCGTGCATCCCGGCTATGGCTTTCTCTCCGAGAATGCCGAGTTCGCCTCAATTTGCGGGATGTGCGGCCTCGACTTCATCGGGCCGACCCCCGCCGATATGCGGCGCTGGGGCGACAAGGTCTCCGCGCGCGAAGCGGCGAGGGAGTACGGCCTGCCGCTCTTGCCCGGCACCGACGTCCTCCGCGACGCCGACCACGCGGCGTCTGAGGCGGCGCGCATCGGCTTCCCCGTGATGCTCAAGGCCGCGGGCGGCGGCGGCGGGCGCGGGATGAAGATCATCCGTACTGCCGACGAGATGCGCCGCCTGTTCCCGCAGGCGCAGCAAGAGGCGATCGTCGGCTTCAAGAACGGGAACCTCTACTGCGAGCGCTTCGTCGAAGAGCCGCGGCACATCGAGTTCCAGGTGCTCTGCGACGGCAAGGGCGAGGCGTACGTGCTCGGTGAGCGCGAGTGCTCGATCCAGCGTCGCCACCAGAAGCTCCTCGAGGAGGCGCCGAGCGTCGCCGTCTCCCCGGAGCTGCGCGTGCACATGGCGCAGGTCATCAGCAACGCGATGAAGAAGAGCGGCTATCGCTCGCTCGGTACGCTCGAGTTCCTCATGGCTGAGGACGGCTCGCTCTCCTTCATGGAGATGAACACGCGCGTGCAGGTCGAGCACCCGGTGACCGAGATGGTGACGGGTATCGACCTCGTCACCGAGCAGATCCGGATCGCCGCCGGCGAGGCGCCGAGCTTCGGAGACATGCTCGCGTCGGACAGCACCATCATGCCCCGCGGGCACTCGATCGAGTGCCGTATCAACGCCGAAGACCCGGTCACCTTCGCGCCATGGCCTGGGCTGATCACCGAGTATCACCCGCCCGGCGGCGCGGGCGTGCGGGTCGACAGCGGCGTCTACGGCGGCTTCCGCGTGCCGAGCCACTACGACTCGCTGATCGCCAAGGTCATCACGCAGGGGCGCACGCGTGCGGAGGCGATTGCTCGCATGCGCCGGGCCCTCTCCGAGATGATCGTCACCGGCATCCGGACCAACATCACGCTCCACCAGCGGATCCTCGCGCATCCGGACTTCGTGTCGGGCAAGCTGTCGACGCGGTTCCTCGAGCGGATGGGGTGAGCGCTGTTGACCCAGATGGTGTCGTCAACCTATGCTGGTTCGTCCGGCGTTGGACGCCCATCTGTCTCCCCTTCGCCCGCCGGATGCCCGCGTGAGTCTCGACCGAACCAAGATCCTCGAGCAGGCCCAGAAGCACCACCAGAAGGGCGCTTGGGACAAGGCGATCCTGGAGTATCAGAAACTCGTCAAGGACGACCCTCAGGACGTCCGGACGTGGTTGAAGATCGGTGATCTGTACGCACGTAAGGGCTCGAACAAAGAGGCCGTAGACACCTACGCGCGCGTCGCGGAGACCTACGCGGCGCAGGGCTTCTTCCTGAAGGCCGTCGCGGTCTACAAGCAGATCCTCAAGCTCGATCCGCAGTCGATCGACACGCAGGTGCGTCTCGCCGGGATGTACGAGCACCTCGCGCTCGTCTCCGACGCGCTCGCGATGTACGAGCAAGTCGCTGCGATCTACGCGCGGGCCGGTCAGATCGAGCGCACGCTGCAGACGCTCGGCAAGATGGTCGAGCTCGACCCCGACAACATCCCCGTTCGCATCAAGTTCGCCGAGTCACTGTCCAAGGCGGGCAAGACGAAAGAGGCGGCCGACGAGTTCGAGGCGGGCGCGAAGCTCCTGCGGGAGCAGGGTCGAATCGACGACTTCATCAAGGTCGGCGAGCGCCTGTTGTTCCATCGCGCCGACGACGTGAAGCTCGCTCGCGACCTCGCAGGGCTCTACCTCGAGCGCGGTGACGCGAAGCGCGCGCTCGGGAAGCTGCAGGGCTGCTTCAAGGCGGACCCGAAGGACGTGGTCACGCTCGAGCTGCTCGGGCAGGCGTTCCTCGGGCTGCAGCAGCAGCAAAAGACGGTCAGCGTCTTCAAGGAGATCGCGCGCATCCACCTCGATGCGGGGCGCCGAGAAGAGCGGCTGCGGATGCTGCGCCGCATCATCGAGCTCGACCCGGGTGACCAGGAGGCCCGTCAGGGGCTGGCCGCAGCGAGCGCGCAGGCGATCGACGGTGGAGATGCCGCACCGCGCGGCGCCGTCGGCACGTCGAACGCGGCGGTGGTCGGGCCACCTCCGGCGGCTATCGTTCAGTCGAACCCGGCCGTGCGCATCCCGGAGGTGCGCGGTGCGTCGGCGCGGGGCCTGCCGCCTCCTCCGGCGCGGCCGCTCCCCGCGCCGCAACTCAGCGGGGCTTCCGGCGACGACGTCGAGGCTGCCGACGAAGACATCCTCATCGAGGACGACGCGTTGGAGGCGGAGGGGCCGCCCGACGCCGTAGCCGCCGACGCCGCGCGCGAGGCGCAGGTCGCGCGTCTGCTCAACGAGTGCGACGTCTTTCAGCGCTACGGCCTCAAGCAGAAGGTCATGGAGCAGCTTCAGAAGCTGCTCGTGATTGAGCCCACGCACGTCGAAGCCCGCGAGCGCCTGAAGAACGCGTTCCTCGAGGCGAACCGCGTCGACGACGCCGTCCGCGAGCTACGCACGCTCGTCGAGCTGCTGCTCGACGGTCAGCCCGACCTCGCCGTGCTCTATCTTCGTCAGCTCGTCGAGCTCGACCCGGACGACGAGGACGCGCGCGACAAACTCTCCATCCTCGCGGACGACGACGACGCGGCCGATTCCGCCGTGCCCGACGACGACCTGGCCTCGGCCGATGAGGTGTTCGACGACCGAATCGACGGGGACGCGCGCGCGTCGGAGTCGGTCTCTCCCGACGCTGTGGATGATGACGACGACGGCGTGATGTTCGTCGACGACGACCAGACCTCTGCGGCTCCCGCCACGCTGAGCACCGTCGACCGCTCGTTCGTGCCGACCGTCGAGGACCCCGAGGCGCTCGGGCCAGCCACGGTATTCGAGCATCGTCTCGACGACGAGACGGGGCGCGAGGCTCGCGTGCCGGGGCCAGCTGACGCCCGCGTACCGAGCGCTGCCGTCGTGGGCGCGCGCGTGGCGCCTTTGGCGAGCCTCGGTGCGGGCCGCGTGGCGCCTTTGGCGAGCCTTGGCGCCGGCCGCGTGGCGCCCCTGGCCAGCCTTGGTGCGGCCCGCGTGGCGCCTTTGGCGAGCCTCGGCGCGGGCCGAATGCCGCCTCTGTCGAGCGTTGGCGCCGGCCGCGTGGCGCCTCTGGCGAGCGTTGCTGCCAGCCCAGTGCCAACGCCCACGGCTGCCGAAGCGCTCGACCCGATGTCGCCCGCGGAGTTCGAGGCCTTGCGCCCGAGTTCCCCGGACGGGGTCGTGCCGGTCCGCAGTTCGCTGCGCCCCGGGGCGAGCGCCGCAGAGATCGAGGAGATCCTCGACGAGGCCGAGTTCTATGTCGCGCAGGGCCTCTTCGACGAGGCCCGGGCTACGCTCAACGACACGCTCGCCTCTCACCCGGGGCATCCGCTCGTCGCTGAGAAGCTGGCTGAGGTTGAGGAGGCCGCCGCCGCCCACGAGCAGCAGCTAGCCTCCCAGCCGCCGCCGAGCGACGAAGACGACGCGTTCCTGCTCGCCGAGCGGCTCGCGGAGGAAATCGGCCCCGCGCAGGAGCAAACGTCGGCCGGCGATATGCTCGATGCCGACCAGGTCTTCGCGCAGTTCAAGAAGGGCGTCGCGGAGCAGATCGGCCTCGAGGACAGCGACACGCACTTTGATCTCGGCATCGCCTACAAGGAGATGGGCCTGCTCGACGACGCTGTGCACGAGTTCCAACTCGCGATGTCGAACCCTCAGAAGGAGTGCCTCTCGCACACGATGGTAGGCCTCTGCTTCGTCGAGAAGGGAGGCATCGCCGATGCGGTCGGTCACTTCAAGAAGGGCCTCTACTGCGACACGAAGACCGACCGCGAAGAGCTCGGTCTCTACTTCGAGCTCGGCGTAGCCTACGAGCTACTCCACGACCCGAAGGAAGCGCTTTACTACTTCCAGAAGGTCCAGAAGCGCGACGCGACCTTTCGCAACGTGCCTGCCAGGATTCGGGCGCTGGCTCAGCCACGCCCGGCCGCGCAGCCCGCTGCAGCCCAGAGCGGTCCCGACGATGTCGACCGCGCCTTTGATGACCTCATGGGCGACGGCGACAAGTTCTGAACCCCGCGTCGCCCCGGCGGGCGCTCTCGACGAGCGCCAGCGCGGAGCCCGATGCAGGGATTTACGGGGCGGGGAGGAAGCGCCCGTGGCAGAACGCGCAGGTCTGGGTGACCGTCGCGGGCTGCGTGGCAGCCGCCGCGCGGCGAGACGGCTTGTAGCGATGCGTGGCGAGGTCGCCCATCCAGTACTGCGTGGGCACAGGGCTGCTGTCGAACAGCCCTGCTTGCGCCGCTCCGCCGAACGCGGTCGGCGGCATATGGCAGGTCGTGCACACGAGCTCGGCGTCCTCGACCGCGTTGTGCGCAGTCGGGGTCGCCGGCGTCAGCGACACGACGTGCGTGCGAACGGTGCGGAATTCGTCACCGCCGTGGCAGCCCGTGCAGAGCACGTTCGGCGTGTCCGTCGGCGCGCGCAGGTCATGCGGCACCGTGGGCGCACCGTGGACATCGTGGCAGTTGGTGCACGCCGTCAGGAGGCGGCCATTGCGCGCCATCGCGCTGCTCGCGTGCATCGGGTACTCGAGCTGCGCGTGCCGTGGGTCGCCCGAAGGATAGGTGTCGGAGGCCGTGAGCAGCGGGCTCGTGGTGAAGTTGGCGAGAAGCTCGGCGCGCCGAAGACCGGGGCGCGGTCGCTGCCCTGCAGCGTCGAGCGCCGGACCCGCCGCCGCGCGCGTGTGGCAGGTTCCACAGATGACGTCCTGGCGCTCGGCCGTCAGGAGCTGCGGAGAGATGATGGCGATCCCGCGGCCTCGCGCGTCGACGTGGTTCGAGCCCGGGCCATGACAGCCTTCGCAGCCCACGTTGATGTCTTCCAGGCGGCCGTCGGAGTCGTAGTCGGCTGCGCCGTTGAGCGTCGGCAGAGCCGAAGCGCGGAAGCCGTTCGTCGCATCCCCCGCAAGCCGGAAGCCCGTGAAGTGGCAGCCCGCACACGCGCGGTCGAAGGATGCCAACGACCCCGGGACGCGCAGGGCGCCTGCGGTGAAGTCGTACCAGCCGGCCGAGCCGACGTCCGCCCACGGCAAGCCGCGCGTGTCGCTGGCAGTCGCGACTCCGTTGTGCTGGAACTGGAACGGCAGCACGTGGTGTTCCATCCCGCCCGGGCGAGCGACCGACACGATGAAGTCCTGGCGGGCGAGCACGCCGCCGTAGGTCAGATCGATCGGGTACGTCGCGACGCCAGCGCCTCGGACGTTGCGCAGGGTGACGACATACGCGCCCCGTTCACCGACCGGCACGAGCGCGTTGCGCGAGAGTTCCGCATCGAAGCTGATCCGCGAAGCGGGTGCCGGCGCGGTCTCCGAGACGCTGCACGGGACCTCGGCGGCGGCGTTGCAGTCGTAGAAGTGGAGGGTGACCCCGGCCTCGAAACGGGCCAGCGCGGCGTCGAAGTCGGGCCAACGGGAGGTGTCCTCGAGGTAGCCTCGGCGGCCCGGGACGTTGAGCCCCACGAAGTGCGCGGTCCCGAAGGCGCGGTGCCGACCGTGGCAGTTCGTGCACGCCCCTGAACCGACGTAGGTCGCGTCCGCGCCGGGCGCGGTGCTGACGGTGTAGTCGATGCGCTGCCCGAGGAGGGACGCCGGCGCCTGCGCGAACCGCGACTGTTCGCCGCCTGGAAGATGGCCCAAGTCCCCCGCAGCGGGCATGACGACCACGAAGACGCTCGCGTCGGGCAGGGTGACGAAGCGGTAGACACCCTCCTCGTCGATGGTCGCGGAGGCCAGCGTGGCCCCCGCCGCGTCGATGATGTCCTCGAGAGGCTCGTCGTTCGTCGCAGCAGCCGCCAGCGCAGGCGTGAGCGTTTGGTCGAGCACCGTGGCGCTCAGCGCCGCGACCTCGCTCGCCGGAACCAGCACGACGCGCCCGCCAGCGAGCACGACGCCTGCCGTATCGATGACGCGCCCGACGAGGCCCGCAGGCTCCAGCGGGATCGTGCCCGGCGGAAGGCCGCCATCGGGCGGCGGGCCCAAGTCCGGCGGCCCGGCGTCGGGCGGCGGTGGCCCCTCATCGGGCAGCATCCCGAGATCGGGAGTCTCCCCTGCGGGGCCGGGCTTGCCCTCGGGGCCGACCGGCCCTTCGCAGCCGATGAGCGTCATGAGAACAGCGACCGAGAGCACCGTCCATCGCACGCGCGAGTGTTTCATCAGCAGAGCCCATCTTCCGCCGCGAGCGCCTGCATACACCACCCTTGCGTTGTCATAAGGCGCTCCTCCGGGGCAATTCTGGAACCACATACACATCCGACATCATGGTGCAAGGCCTTCGGCAGCGTGCGCGGGTCGATGGGACCGCTCCATGGGCGTCGACTCGGAGCACCCGGACAGTCTCAGTTCACGTGACATGCGCGACAGACGCCGTGCCGCAGTGCGTCGTCCATCGTGAGGCCAGAACCCGGAGGATGCGGGTCGCCCGCCACTCCGCCCACCCGGTGGCACGGCACACACTTCGTCTCCGCGTCCGACTCGTGGCAGGCGACGCACGAGACCAGATTGCGCCTCGCCTCGCGGGCGTGCCCCATGGGCGAGAGCGGATCGAGCCACCCCACGGGATGAGGACTCTGCGGTCCGACGCCGCCGCCGACCCCGCTCGTTTGGTGGCAGCCGTCGCAGAAGGGGGTTCCGTGACAGCGAAGACAGGTGCCGCGCTCGAGATTGACCTCGGTGCCGTGGCGCGAGAAGAAGTCGCCACGGTGCACGAAGTCCCGGTAGGGCTGGGTAGGATTCAGCACTTCGAGCGGCATCCCCTGCGCGGACAGATGGCAATCCTCGCAGAACGTCGGGTCGTGGCACTGCGAGCAGAGCGTCTGGTCCGCTGAGGCCGCCGTGCCGTGCCGCCGAAGGAAGCCCGGCCCGTGGTTGAGCACGGTGACCTCCTCGATGCGGTAGTCGTGCAGGTCGGTGTGGCACTTCGCGCAGTTCAGCGCGTGCATGGCGTCGTTGTGGCAACTGCCCGTGCACGTAGCCATGCTCGGCAGGCCGGGCTTGAAGCCGGCGATGCTCTCCGCGTTGGAGCCGTGGCAGCTCACGCAGCGCCCCTTGGTCAAGCTCTCATGCCCGCCATGGTTGAACCGCACCGTGTGGTCGCGGGGCCTGTACGGTCCCGCATGGTCGGGGTCCGTGTGGCAGCGCTGGCAGCGGTCGCGGACCGGGTCGTTGTGGCAGCCGCGGCAGTCGGCTTCTGCGGGTAGGAGCGGCCGTGTCGGCGAGCCGGGATGGGCGGCGGGGCCGCCATCGCTCCGCGCCGTCGCGCCGTGGCAGCGAGGGCAGTTCATGCCGTTCGCGAGGTGCGGCCCGTGGGAGAAGCGGATCTCGTCGTGCGAGCCGCTACGGCCACCGCATCCGAGGAGAACGGTCAAGAGCACGAGCGGCAGCAGGCGTAGGCAGGTCATTCGGACACCTCCGCCACCCAGCGCGCCCGCAGCATCGCCCGGAGCTCCGACTCGGCGAACGGCGAGGTGCCGAGCGACAGCGTCGCACCGACGCGGAAGTCCTTGGCGACCTCGAGGTCGCAGCTTCCGCGCCCAATCGCTGAGAGTCGCCCGCCGTCATCATCCGCGGCGAACGCGCCGTCGAGTGAGACGATCGTACCCCGCCAGACATCGAGCGCTGCACCCGCGGTGAGGACCGTATAGCCGAGTACGCCGTCGTCCCGGCGGCTGGCCTGGACCCGGAAGGTCGGGCCGTTGTCGGCGCCCGGAGTCAATCGCGCGCTCAGGTCCGCGCGGTACCCGAGCGTCTGGTCACCGGTCGACTGCAGCGTATAGAAGCGCGCAGCGCCCTCGCCCCGCACAGCCAGTGTGCGGGTCGGCCGCACGGTCACGCCGGCCATCGCCTCGTCGAAAGTGCTGGTCTCGAAGGCGCTCAAGATGCTCCATGCGGCGATCCATCGAGCGGGCTCGATGTGCAGGTAATTCACGTCGACCTGAAGGTCGTGCGTGATGGAGAGCATCGCGACCGCGCGGGCCTGCATGATGCCCGGGTCGAGCGCGTCCACCTTCACGCTCCCCTCGAGCTGAAGGATGCCGGGGTTCCAGCTCGCCGAGAAGTCCACGGTGCGTTTGCCGACGATCCCGTGGCCCCAGAGCTCCGCGAAGCTCGCGCCTACCGCGAGCGAACCCGCGTCCTCGTAGCCGACGCGGGCGCCATACGCGACGGTCGAATCCGTGAAGCTCGGCTGTGGGCCCATCAAGCCGGTGCGAATCGGCGTCACAGGGCGTCCGACGAAGGCCTCGAAGAACAGCCCGAATCCACTGCGCACGCCCGCGCCGACGCCGTCGACGTGCAGGCCACCCGGTGGACCATAGCCGAGGAAACGTCGTCCCACCCAGGTAGCGAGGGGCGAGTGGGAGAACTCCACGTAGCCGATCGCTATGTCGCCTGCGCCGCGGCCGCCGTCGGCGACTTGGATGAGGTCGACGCTGCCCCATCCGGACAGATGCAGCCCGAGCGCGGTCTTCTCGTCGACCGCGAGCGAGGCGTCCAGAGAGACCCGGTGGTAGAGCGGAAGCGGGTCCACGGACTGCCAGAGCTGCTGCTCGAGTCCGACCGGGTTCGTGGAGGTGTCGAGGCGGTAGCGCGGCGCCCAGCTGATGATCGTGTCGTGCCGGGTGCGCACGCGCCACTTGCTCGGTGCTCGAGCCGCCGCCTGAACGGCCGCCGCGCGGGCTGCGGTGGCGCGGGCGTCTCTCTCGGCGTCCGGGTCGGCGCGGCCAGTCGCCGTGCCCGCTCCGGTCGGAGCGGCGTCGGTCGCCGTTGGCGTGGACCCGTCGTCGACCGCACGGGCCGTCGCATCCTGAGCAGTGGCCGCCGCCGCGTTCGCGGCTAGTAGCATCGACGCCAGGGTGAGCGTGAGCGCGTGCCGCTTCACGGGGCCGTCCATAGGTTGACGGTGCCATTGATGTGAGCCGCGACGCCCACCGTCGTCAAGCTCGGGCCGGGTCCGACATACCCACCGTGGCAGCTGATCGCGCTGCAGTTGGTCGCCGTCGTGTGGGGCGGCGGGGGGGGGACCGAGTGGCACGCACCACAGCGTGCGAACGTCCCGCTCGGGTCGCCCCACATCGGCGTCTGGGCGACGCCGCCGCCGAGCCCGGCTCCGTGGCACGCGACGCCCGCGCAACTACCATCCGGGTTGCGCACGGGGGTCGCGCCGCGCGCGGAGGCAAGGCCTCCCAGGACGACCTCTGCCTGGGCCCTGGTGCGGCTGGGGTGGGTCATATCCCGCGGCATCGGGGGCATGACGTGACAGTTCGTGCACGCCACCGGCGCCGACAGGCTCGACCGCACGTGCGACACATGGGAGCCCGTCGAGGGCATCGGGTCCTCACCAGCGCCGTGGCATTCGCCGCAAGGAACACTGCCGTCCGGCAGCAGGACGCCGTCCCCCACATCGAAGCGACCGTTCATGTGCAGCGGTCCGGGGATGCGGGACATTCCATCGGCCGCCGCCTCGCGGTGACAGGTGTTGCAGGTGCCCGAGTAGTGGTTCGGGGGCGGGCTCCCGTGGCACGAGCCGCAGGTGAGCACGACGTCGGGCAGCCAGTGAGGTGGGTCCGCCAGCAGCGTTCCGCCCGCGTCCGGCACCGTGTGGCATTTGCTCGCGGTGCACGTGCCCGCTTCGCCGCCCACTCCCGGCGTGTAGGTGGCGCCTTCGCCCGCCCGGGCCGGGTCGAGGTGCACGTCGACGGTCCCATTGCCGTGCTCCGACGTTCCGAGCATGGCGACCGTGCGCCGCTCTCCGTGGCAGACCTCGCAGGTGATGCCCGCCGCGGTGTGCTTCTCGTGCGCGCCCGCCTTGTTCGCCTCATCCGGGTGGACGCAGAGGTCGCGCGGCGGGTAGGCGTGACCGGCCGAGCCGTGGCACGTCGAGCAGGCGGTGGGGCCGCCTTCTTCGCGATGGCAACTCGTGCAGTCGCTCGCCCCCGGCGCAGAGGGCGCCTCCGGATCGACGGTGCCTGTGGTGCCGCGATGACAGCGCGCGCACGCGCCGGTCGCGTCCGGATCGAGCATCTGGCGGAAGCCATCGGCCGCGAGCGCCGTGCCGTGGAAGTCGGGGCTGCGCGGATTCACCCAGCCTGGCGGGTGCATCTCGCCGAGCCGGGCCTGCGCACCGGTGGTGACCCACTCCGTGATGAGCGCCTTCTCCTGTGCAGTCAGCAGCGCCGAGTGGTCGGGGTGGTCGAGCACGGTGAGGATGGGCGCCGTCGTGTCGGCTGGCAGCACTGCCGAAGTGCTCCCCGTCGGGCAGGCGACTGTCGCGAGGTAGCTGTCAATTCGATAGCCCCCCTCGGCGCGTGCCTCCCCGTGGCAGTCGAGGCACGCGGCCCTGAGCACAGGCTCCACCTCGTCGTACGTCGCGACTGGCGCGGGGAGGTCCCGCACTGTGCAACCGCCGAGCAGGCCTACGAGAACGAGCGCCGCGACACGAACGCCGCTCACGCCGCTCCCTCCGCGAATCGCGAGACAGCACCGCAGGCGTGAAGCGGTCGCTGCGCGAGGGGATACGCTCCGCGAGTGCGGTCGCGCGTCATGCGGGCTGCGAAGGGTGCTTTCATCGTCGCGGGAACGGGTCGGGTCGACGAGCCGCACCACCATGGGGTGCCAACTGTGCACCGCGCGGCTGCCCGCAAGGGGGGACCCGAACAATGTGCCGACTTCGTGGCCCGCGACTCTCTGGCTGCGTGTTCTTGGCTGCATTTTTTGCGGGCTCATCGTTCGTGCGCGCGCTATCCCCGGTCGTGACCCATCCCGCATACTTCCCCGCGTTCACTTACGGCAATGCGCCGGTCAATGTCTACTGGGAGATGACGGTCGCGTGCGACCTCTCGTGCCGACACTGCCGCGCAGACGCCATCGGTGACCGCGACAAGCTCGAACTCTCGACGGAAGAGGGCATGGCGCTGATGCGCGACGTGAAGGCGATGGGGAGCCACCTCATCCTCACGGGCGGCGATCCCTTGAAGCGCCCCGATCTCTTCGAGCTGATCGCCTACGGGCGCTCGATTCACCTCCCGATCGCGATCACGCCGGCGGTGACGCCGCTCCTCACGGAGGAGATCGTCAAGAAGCTCAAGGAGGCGGGCGTCGCGACGATGGGCATGAGCCTCGACGGGGCGACTGCCGAGCGGCACGACGGCTTCCGGCAAGTGCCGGGGACGTTCGAGATGTCGCTCCGAGCGCTCGGCTGGGCGCGCGATGCGGGTATGCCCGTGCAGATCAACAGCACGGTCACGAGCGACACGATCAAGCAGCTCCCGCAGATGCTCGAGCTACTGCTGACGCAGGCGCCGCCTGTTCGTCGCTGGAGCCTCTTCGTGCTCATCCCCGTCGGCCGTGGGCTGATGCTCGGGAGCCCGACTGCGCAAGAGATCGAGGGCCTCTTCGGCTGGGTCTACGAGAACTCGCAGAAGGTGCCCTTCCACATGAGCACCGTCGAGGCGCCCCACTACCGGCGCTTCTGGATGCAGAAGAAGCTGTCGGAGGGCGTCAAGCTCGAGGAGATCGAGCAGCGTGGTCGGATGATGGGCTTCGGCATCCGCGACGGCTCCGGGATCGTCTTCGTCAGCCATCGCGGCGAGGTCTACCCGGCTGGCTTTCTGCCGTATCCGTTGCTCGGCAACGTGCGCGAGAAGCCCCTGCCGGAGATCTACCGGCACTCCGAGGGCGCGGTCGCGCTTCGCAACATGGACGAGCTGCACGGTCGGTGCGGCGAGTGTGAGTTCCGCTGGATCTGCGGTGGCTCACGCGCGCGCGCCTATGCCGCGACGGGCAACGCGATGGCGAGCGATCCGCTCTGCATCTATCAGCCGAGTCCCGCAGCCGCGGAATGAACGCGCGGGTCGGCTGAACCCGCACCGCGTTGTCAGCGTACTTCGCGTAGGCCTCGTCGCGGCGTGGGCGAGCCGAGCGGAGCGCTGCGTGGAGTCGCGACCGCGGTCCGTCCGCGCAGGTTCTGCGCGTGCGGTGTGCTCATGCGCAAGCCGTGCGCGCCCCGCGCAGCCGACCCCCTCATCGGTCGGCTTTCTCGAACGGGGCGACTCGGCAAATGCTTGAAATGAGAAGGTATTTTCGCGCGCCCGGGAATGTGCTTTCGTTGTCGCCTCCGGGAACAAAACGTGCTAGTTGGCGGGACCTCGAATGACCGCGCGCTCCAAGCTCCTCGACGGCAACCCGGTGGTTCCGTCGTGCGTAGCCAGCCGCGTGGCGCAGAGCGGGTGTGCAGGATGAATCAGGGCATCGCGGCGCTCAGCTTCCTCGGCGTCACGTTCGGGATCGTGATGAGCCTCCTCATCGCCGGGCGCATCCTGCGGGTGCGCGCACGAGTCGAGTCGCCGCTCAAGCATCGCCCCTACGAGTGCGGTGAGGAGCCGGAGGGCATGGCGTGGATGCAGTTCCACGCGCGCTACTACCTCGTGGCGCTCTTCTTCGTGCTGTTCGACGTGGAGGCAGTCTTCCTGTTTCCGTGGAGCACGGTCATCCGCTCGCTCGGCACCTCGACGCTCATCGAGGTCGTCGCCTTCGTGCTGGTGCTCATGATCGGCTGGCTCTACGGGATGCGAAAGGGCGCGCTGAAGTGGCAATAGACGGCAAGATCTCCCTGCCGGTCGTCGGCCCGGGCGACGAGCGCGAGCGCACGTACGAGCACCCCCTCTACAAGCAGCTGCTCAGCGTGCCCGGGCTCTCGCTCGGGGTCACCTCGCTCGACGCGCTGCTCACCTGGGGGCTGCGGAATTCGCTGTGGGTCTTCCCGATGGCGACGAGCTGCTGCGGCATCGAGCTGATGGCCGCGGCGGCGAGCCGTGTGGACCTCGATCGCATGGGCACGATCGTCCGGGCGACGCCGCGTCAGGCTGACGTCATGGTCGTCGCGGGCACGATCACCGTGAAGATGGCGCCCCGCGTGAAGAAGCTCTGGGATCAGATGCCCGAGCCGAAGTGGGCGATCGCGATGGGCTCTTGCGCGATCTCGGGCGACTTCTATCGGGACCTGTACCCAGTGGTGCCGGGTATCGACACGTTCCTGCCGGTCGATGTCTACATCCCGGGCTGCCCGCCGAACCCCGAAGCGTTGATGCACGGCCTGCTCCGCCTGCAGGAGAAGGTGCGCCTCCAGCGCCTCGGTCAGTTCGCGACTCCCGAGCCGCGACCGGCGCTGCTCGCGAGCACCAAGCCGTCGATTCCGCGCTTGAACGACCCAGAGCGTGAAGCGGAGACGAACGAGCAGCAGACGGCTGACGCGATGAAGACCGCGGACAGCGCGGTGGAGCGTCCGGAGGCGACGGGGAGCTCAGCCGCGAGCGAGGCGCTCAGCCCGGCTCCGGCATTGGAGGGCACGACGCCGCCCGCGAGCTGGCTCGAGTCCCTCTTTGCCGCGCACGGCGCGCTGGCCTTTCCGAAGGACGCGCCTCCGCTGATCTCCGCAGACCGGCACGTGGCGCTCGCCCGCGCGCTTCAAGAGCGCGGCTACAAGCAGCTCGTCTACATCGCCGCGAGCCACTGGCTCGCCGGGCGCGGTCGTGCGGGTGCCGATGCGAGCGAGACGGAGCACTTCGAGGTGGCGTTCGCGCTGCGCACCGTGGGGCGAGCCTCGCAGCTCGCGTCGTGGAGTGTGCGGCTCGAGCCCGGTCAGAGCCTGCCGACGCTGACCGAGGTGTTCGCGGGAGCCGACTGGCAGGAGCGCGAGCAGTGGGATCTCCTGGGCGTGAAGTTCTCGGGTCACCCCGACTTGCGCAGGATCATGATGCCCGACGACTGGGAAGGTCATCCGTTGCGCAAAGATTACGCCGCGGATACCCACCGGGCCCCTTGGCGATGACCTCGATGCAGACTCCCACTCACACGCTCAAGTGGCCCAACCCGCACCTCGACATGGCCGCGTTCGAGGCGGAGGGCGAGCTGATGCTGCTGCATCTCGGGCCGCAGCATCCCTCGACCCACGGCGTCTTCCGCATCGACCTCTACCTCGACGGTGAGGTCATCGTGAAGGCGGTGCCCTTCGCGGGCTATCTGCACCGCGGCGTCGAGAAGCTGATGGAGCGGCTCACGTACGTGCAGCAGACGCCCATCGTCGACAAGCACGACTACGTCGCTCCGATGACGAGCGAGCAGGCGCTCAACGTCGCCTTCGAGAAGCTCCTCGGGGTCGAGGTCCCGCGGCGGGCGCGCTGGCTGCGTTCGCTCTTCGCGGAGTTGCAGCGCATCGCGTCGCACCTGCTCGCGCTCGGCACGCTCTCGATCGATCTCGGCGGTGCCCTCGGCGGCGGCTCGACGCTCTTCATCCACTGCTTCCGCGAGCGCGAGCTCATCATGGACCTCTTCGAAGAGGTCACCGGCGCGCGCTTCCACTACAACACGCACACGATCGGCGGCAATCGCCACGACGTGACGCCTGAGTGGGCGGCGCATGTGCGGTCCGCGATGAAGACGATCCTCGCGCGGCTCCCCGAGTATGACTCGATGAGCATCGACAACAGCATCTTCATCGAGCGCACGCGCGGCGTCGGGGTGCTCGATGGTCGGCTCGCGCTCGAGCTCGGGGTCACGGGTCCGAACCTGCGCGCTTGCGGTGTCGACCACGATCTGCGCCGCGACGCGCCGTTCCACGCGTACGACGAAGTGCCGGTGAACGTCATCGTCGAGCAGGGTGGCGACAGCCTCGCGCGGGTGCTCGTCCGCGTGCGAGAGGTGCGCGAGAGCATCCGCCTCGTGGAGGTGCTGCTCGAGGGGCTGCCTGAAGGCCCCATTTGCAGCTACCGGCCCATCAAGCTCGTCGGGCAGGTGAAGATCGCCTCGGGCCAGGCGTACGCGGCGATCGAGACGCCGCGCGGTGAGCTCGGGACGTTCGTCATCGCGGGCGGGGGCGAGGGAAATGCGAGCCCCTACCGCCTGAAGTTCCGGCCTCCGAGCCTGCACTCGCTGTCGGCGCTGCCGTATCTGCTCCCAGGCGCGACGCTGAGCGATGCGGTGACGATCCTCGGCTCGCTGGACCCGATCATGGGGGAGGTCGACCGATGAGCGGGCTCGTACACGGAGCGGTCTACGGCGTGCTCATCCTCGCCGTCGTGCTCACCACCTCGGGGCTGTGGATCTGGGGTGAACGCAAGTTCGCCGCGCGTCTGCAGACTCGCCTTGGGCCGACGATCGTTGGGCCTTTCGGGCTGCTGCAAGCGGTCGCGGATGTGCTCAAGCTCCTGCAGAAGGAAGACATCATCCCGGCGCAGGCGGACCGGGCGCTGTTCAACCTCGCGCCGGTGCTGGCCGCGTTCTGCGCGCTCGGAGTCGCCGCGGTCATCCCGTTCAGCCCGGACGTGATCGCGTCGGACCTCGACGTCGGCGTGCTCTACATCCTCGGCCTCGGCGCGCTCACCACGATCGCGATCTTCCTCGGCGGTTGGGCGAGCAACAACAAGTTCGCGCTGCTCGGCGGGATGCGCTCCGTCGCGCAGGCGATCTCCTACGAGATCCCGCTCGTGCTCGCCGCGATGGTCCCGGTGATCCTCGCTGGCTCGCTCAGCGTGAGCGACATCGTGCGGTGGCAGGTCGGGCATCATATGTTCGCCCTCTGGCCGATCGTGCCGGGGCTCCCCGCGTTCGGCATCTTCTTCATGGCGATGCTGGCCGAGTCGAACCGCATTCCGTTCGACATCCCCGAGGCCGAGAGCGAGCTCGTCGGCGGGATCACGACCGAATACACCGGCATCAAGTTCACGCTGTTCTACATGGCGGAGTACGTGCACACGCTGGTCGGCTCAGCGGTCGCGGCGGCCCTGTTCCTCGGCGGCTGGGACGGCCCGTTCGCCCCCGGCTTGCACTGGATGGTCGCGAAGACGCTGGTGCTCTTCGTGTCGGTGTATTGGATCCGCTGGTCGCTCGTGCGGTTCCGCTCTGACCAACTCTTGACGATGTGCTGGCGCTACCTCGTCCCGGCGTCCGTGCTGCTGGTGCTCGCCGCGGCGCTTTGGGTTCAGCTCTTCCCGGAGTTCCTCTGATGCGGCACCTGATCGACGCGTCACGCGCGCTCTTCACCACGATGCGGCAAGTGCTGCGCACGCCCGTGACGGTGCAGTTCCCGACCGAGATCCGTAAGCGCCCGGAGCGCTACCGCACGAGCTTCGCGCTGCTCCACGACGAGCACGGCGAGGAGCTCTGCATCGGTTGTCTGCAGTGCGAGCGCATCTGCCCTTCGACCGTCATCACCGTCACTCAGGGGCCGAAGGCGGAGTCGAAGGTCACCGGCAAGAAGCGCGGCTGGGCCTCGGACTTCGTGCTCGACACGACCGCGTGCATCTCCTGCGAGCTTTGCGTGCAGGTGTGTCCCACGGACGCGCTGATCATGACGCAGGTGGCGGATATCCCCGCGTACTCGCGCGAAGAGCTCGTCCTCACGATGGACAAGCTCTACGCGCACGAGAAGGACAAGCCCGCCTCGTGGGGTACCGGCACGCGCCTCATGGGGATGCAAGAGGCTCCCAAGGAAGAGAAGAAGCCGAAGCCCGCGAAGCCTGTCGCGGCCGCGGCGCCCGCAGCGGCCGAGGCTGCGCCTGCTGCCGCGCTAGCCGCAGCCGAGCCCACGAGCGCGCCCGTCGTCGTGGCTCCGGTGGCTGCGGCCGAGCCCGCGAGCGCGCCCGTCGTCGCGGCTGCGCTGGCTGCGCCGCCCGTCGCAGAGACCTCCGCCGTCGCGCCCGCGGCTCCGGCGCCGGCCACGAAAGAGGAGTCCAAGTGACCGTCGCCATCGGGTTCGGCGTGGTAGCCGCCATTGCGCTGCTCTCCGCGATCCTGGTCGTCCGCTCTCCGAACCTCGTGCACGCCGTCCTCTGGCTCGGCGTCACGCTCATCGACACTGCGGTGCTCTACGGCATGCTCGGCGCGTCGTTTCTCGCCGGCGTGCAGGTGCTGTTGTACGTCGGCGGCGTCGTCACGCTGATGGTCTTCGGCGTGATGTTGACGCGGCGGCACGACGGCCTCTCGGTGCCGGCAGCCAGCGGGTCCCCGTGGCGCGGCGCGCTGACCGCAGCCGTGCTGTTCGGCGTCATCGCGGCAGCCGTCATGCGCAGCGACCTGGAGCACGCGCCGGTGGCTCCGACGGCAGGTCCTCCCGCGGTCGAGGCGCTCGCCGCCAGCAGCCAAGCGACCACGCAGGCGATCGGCTTCGAGCTTCTCTCCACCCACGTGCTCGCGTTTGAAGTGCTCTCCCTGCTGCTGCTCGCAGCGATCATCGGCGCCGTCGTCATCGCGCGGCGCCGCGACCATGGCGCGCTCGACCAGAACGCCAGAACGGAGGCGTCCTCGTGACGCTGTCGACCTCCATCCTGCTCGCTGCGGCGATGTTCTCCGTGGGCGTCTATGGCCTGCTGACGCGCCGCCATGCGGTCGCGATCCTGCTGTCCGTGGAGCTGATGGCCAACGCCGCCAACCTCAGCTTCGTCGCCTTCTCGCACTTCCGCGGAGGCGCGACCGGGCAACTGTTCGCGCTCTTCGCCCTCGCGATCACGGTGGCTGAGGTCGCCGTCGGCTTGGCGCTGGTGCTGCTTCTCTATCGAACCTACGGCGACACTCGTACGGATGCTGCGAAGGAGCTTCGAGGATGAGTCTCCCCGTCGGTGCGCTTCCGCTCGAAGCCGCGCCCATTCCGGCGTTCGTCGCGCTCTTCGCTCCCGCCGTCGCTGCGCTCGTGCTCGCCGCAGCGCCGGCGCTCCGCAGGCGTGGCGCGCCCGCGTCGTGGGTGACGCTCACGGCGTCACTCCTCGCGACGGCCGCGGCGGTCACCCTCCTCGTCACCCAACTCCGTGAGGGCGGCAGCCATGTTTGGATGGCCTCGTGGCTGCAGATCAACGGCGCCGGCGTCGGCGACTTCGGGGTGCGTCTCGACGGCGTCTCGGCGACCATGCTGTTGGTCGTCTGCGTGGTCGCGACCTGCGTGCAGGTCTTCTCCCTCGGCTACATGCACGACGAGAAGCCGCCCGCGTTCGGGCGCTACTTTGCGTATCACGCGCTCTTCCTGTTCAGCATGAACTTGCTCGTGCTCGCTCCGGACTTGCTCCAGCTGTTCGCGGGCTGGGAGCTGGTCGGCGCGACGAGCTATCTGCTGATCGGCTTCTACTATCAGAAGCCCAGCGCCGGGCAGGCCGCGCTGAAGGCGTTCTGGATCACGAAGCTCGCGGACATGGGCTTCCTCATGGCGCTGATGGTCCTCTACAAGACGACCGGCACGTTCCGCTGGGACGCCGCCGTGACTGCGGCGACCGCGACGACGGTCAGCGGGCTCCTCTTCTTCGCCGTCGTCGGAAAGTCCGCGCAGTTCCCGCTCCACATCTGGCTGCCGGACGCGATGGAGGGGCCGACGCCCGTCTCGGCGCTGCTCCATGCCGCGACGATGGTGGCGGCGGGCGTGTTCCTCATCGTTCGCGCCAACCCGCTGTTCGCGCACGCCCCCGCGACGCGCGACGTGATGCTGCTGGTGGGCTCCGGGACGGCGCTCTTCGCTGCGTGCCTCG
The DNA here is from genome assembly GCA_903896985.1 of uncultured Sandaracinus sp. Classification (GTDB taxonomy): domain Bacteria; phylum Myxococcota_A; class Polyangia; order Polyangiales; family JADJQN01; genus CAIUAC01. Next base: position 9,474 of record CAIUAC010000251.1, on the reverse strand, counting down.
CGCTCGTGCAGACCGACATCAAGAAGGTGCTCGCGTACTCGACCTGCTCGCAGCTCGGCTACATGGTCGCGGCGCTCGGCGCGGGCTCGGTGTTCGGCGGGTTCTTCCACCTCGCGACGCACGCGTTCTTCAAGGCGCTGCTCTTCCTCGCGGCTGGCAGCGTCATCCACGCGGTGCACTCGAACGAGCTCGCCGACATGGGCGGCTTGCGCCGACGCATGCCGGTGACCGCGACCACCTTCATCATCGGCGCGATGTCGCTCGCAGGTATCCCTGGCCTCGCGGGCTTCTTCAGCAAGGACCTGGTGCTCGCATCGGTCGAAGGCCGGTACGGCTGGGTGCCATTCGGCGCGCTGATGGCGACGGCGTTCCTCACCGCCTTCTACATGGGCCGCGTGGTGTTCCTCGCGTTCTTCGGGGAGGCGCGCGGTCACGCGGGGCATGCGCACGAGTCGGGCGGCTCGCTGCTCGTGCCGCTGCTCGTGCTCACCGTGCCGTCGGTCGCGCTCGGTTGGGTCGCCGCGCCGCTCGCGCACCTCTCGGGCGCGACCTATGAGCTGCATCTCGTCGGCGTCGTGCCGATCCTCGCCGCGTCGCTCGGGTTGGGGGGCTTCGCGCTCGCGTGGGTGGTGTACGGCCGCGGGACGCTGGTCGTCAGCGCGCTCGCGCCGCTCGAGCGCCTCGTCGCGACGCGCGCAGTCAATCGCGTGTACGAGGTCGGCTATCGCCGCGTGCTCCTGGTCGTCGCCGATGTGCTCGGCTGGATCGACCGCTACCTGATCGATGGGCTCATGAACTTCCTCGGCTGGTCCGCCGTCGCGGGTGGGCGCGCGCTCCGCAGGGTGCAGACCGGCAACGCCCAGGACTACGTCTTCGCCGTCGTGCTGGGCGCAATCGCCCTGGCGGCTTGGGGGTTGCTACCGTGATCGCTGCGCTTCTCCCGGTCATCGTCGCCGCGCCCGCAGTGGCGGCGCTCATCCTCCTCGCGATCCCTTCGCGGTATGCGATCGCGACGCGCGTCGTCTCCATGGCGGGCGCGACGGTGTCCTTCGCAGGTTCGGTGCTCGCCGCCGTGCATTACGATCGGCACGTGGGCGGGCTGCAGATGCCCTTCGACTTGCCGCTGATCCCCTCGCTCGGAGTCCATCTGAGCCTGGCGATCGATGGCTGGGGTGTCTCGCTCGTGCTGCTGACCGGCGTGATCATCTTCGCCGCGGTGCTCGCGAGCTTCACCGTTCAGCGTCGCGACAAAGAGTTCTTCATCTACCTGCTGGTCCTGGTGTCGGGCGTCTTCGGCGTCTTCGTCTGCCAGGATCTGCTGATCTTCTTCTTGTTCTACGAGATCGCCGTTCTGCCGATGTACCTGCTCATCGGCATCTGGGGCTCGAGCAACGTCGTCCCGGAGGCGGGGCCTTTCCGCTTCGTGTGGAAGATCTTCGACGTCGGTGGGCGCGAGTACGCCGCGATGAAGCTGACGGTGATGCTGCTGCTCGGCTCAGCCGCGATCCTCGTCAGCATCTTCGTGCTCTATCAGGGGGCCGGCGCGACGACGTTCAACCTCGGCGTGCTCGGCGCGGTGCCCTACGCGCGCACGACGCAGATCATCGTCTTCCCGCTGCTGTGGATGGGCTTTGGCTCGCTCGGCGGCGTGTTCCCCTTCCACACTTGGTCGCCCGACGGGCACGCCGCTGCGCCGACGGCGGTGTCGATGCTGCACGCCGGCGTGCTGATGAAGCTGGGCGCGTTCGGCGTGATCCGCATCGGCATGATGCTGCTGCCCGTGGGCGCCGCGTACTGGGCGCCGACCGTCGGCGCGGTCGCGGTCGTCAACATCCTCTACGGCGCGATGTGCGCGATGAGCCAGAAGGACCTCAAGTACATCGTCGCGTACTCGTCGGTCAGTCATATGGGCGTCGTCATGCTCGGCGCCGCGACGCTCAACGCGACCGGCTGGAACGGCGCGATCTTCCAGATGTTCGCGCACGGCGTGATGACGGCGCTCTTGTTCTCGCTCGTCGGGCTCGTCTACGAGCGCGCGCACACCCGCATCATCGCGAAGATGGGCGGCTTCGGCACGATCATGCCGGGCGTCGCGACGTTCTTCACGCTCGCGATGCTGTCGTCGCTCGGCCTGCCGGGCACGGCGGGCTTCGCCGCTGAGCTGATGGTCTTCCTCGGCGCGTGGCACGGCTCGCACGCCTGGTGGACCATCCCCGCGATCCTCGGCGCCTTCGTCACCGCGATCTACGTGCTGCGCGCGAGCCGCGCGATCTTCTGGGGCCCCGGCCCGAGCGAGCACTTCCACGACCTCTACGATGCGCGCGGCGTCGAGTGGGCCGCGCCCATCGTGTTGGCGGTCGCCATCGTGGTGTTCGGCGTCTGGCCTAGATTGCTGCTCGATCTGATCGACCCAGCGACCATCGAGTACCTGCGCGACTTCGCGAGCGCGATCGTGAGGCAGCCGTGACCTTCGATACGCTGCGTCCTCTGGTGCTTCCGCTCGCCGTCACCGCGGCGGCGCTCGTCGTGCTCCTAGCGGACCTCGCGCTGCCGCCCAACAGCGCGCGGCGCGGCAAGGTCCTCGGCGGCCTGACCGTGGCGCTCCTCAGCGGCGTGCTCGTCGCCTCGTTCGTCGTCGACACCTCCGGCCTTGCGGCGCACGGCGCCTACGTCGGCAACGCGTGGACGACCTTCTTCGCGCGCTTGTTCCTCGTCGCCGGAGCGCTGGGCGTCCTCGGCGCGATGGAACACCTCGAGGCGCACGCGCCTAGACGGCAGGGCGAGTACTACACGCTGCTGCTCTTCAGCATCGTCGGCATGATGATCGTGCCGGGCGCGCGCGACTTGCTGCTGCTCGTCGTCGCCTTCGAGCTGATGGGCATCCCGCTCTACATCCTCGCGGCGTACGCGAAGACCGACGCGGCGAAGACGCGCAAGGTGTCCGACCCTGCGCGCGCGTTCGACGCGGCGGAGGCTGCGAAGGCACCCCACGCGCCCGCGGCAGAGGCCGCGATCAAGCTCTATCTCGTCGGCGCGACCAGCACGGCGATCACGCTGTTCGGTCTGTCGCTCGTCGTCGGCATGGCTGGGACCACGCGCCTCGCCGGGCTCTTCGGCGCCGAGACGCCCGCGCCGATCACGGTCGTCGGGATGATGCTCGTGCTCGCGGGGCTCTCGTTCAAGATCGGCGTCGTCCCCTTCCATATGTGGGTCCCGGACACGTACGAGGGCGCGCCGACTCCGTTCGTCGCGTTCCTCTCCGTGGCGCCGAAGGCCGGCGGCATCGCGGCGCTCGTCGTCGTGTTCCTGCTCGGCACGGGCGGACATCCAGGGCACTGGACGCTCGCCATCGCCGTGCTCGCCGCGGCGTCGATGACCATCGGCAACCTGCTCGCGCTGCCGCAGACGGATGTGCGTCGTCTGCTCGGCTTCTCGGGCGTCGCGCAGATGGGCTATGTGCTGCTCGCGATCGCGACCGGAAACGCGGAGGGGCTGTCGACGGCCGCGTTCTACCTGGCCGCGTACGTCTTCTCGAACATGGGCGCGTTCCTCGTGCTGCACGCGGTCGCGGCGGATGGCGGCACGCACGACCTCGCGGGGCTCGCGGGGCTCTCGCGGCGCTCGCCGTTCCTCGGGCTCTCGCTGCTGGCGTTCTTGCTCTCGCTCGCCGGCATCCCGTTCATGATCGGCTTCTGGGCGAAGCTCTTCATCTTCCTCGCGGCCTATCGCGCGGGCCTCGTCGGGCTCGTCGTGCTCGGCTCCGTGCTCGCGGTCGTCGGCTTGTTCTACTATCTGCAAGTCGCGCGGGCGGCATACATGGTCGAGCCGACTCAGGCTGCTGCGCCGCGCGTCGGCGGAGCGCTGCGGGCGGCCATCTTGCTCTGTCTGCTTGCCGCGGCGGGGCTCGGTCTCTGGCCGGCGCCGCTCCACGAGAGCGCCAGCGAAGCAGGCGCCTCACTTTCGAACTCGCTCTCGACGGGCACTCCAGCGCCGGTTTCACCAGGAGACGATTCTCAATGAGCATTCCTTCGGTCTCAGGCAGCGGTCACTCGAGCGACCTGACCATCGGCATGGCCGGGTCGGGCGGCGATGGCATCGTCAGCGCGGGTGAGTCCCTCATCGCGGCGGCGGCGAGCCAGGGCTATCACGCGATCATGACCAAGAGCTTCGGCTCTCAGATCCGCGGCGGCGAGTCCTCCTGTCGCGTGCGCATCGCGGTCGACCGTATCTACAATCCAGGCGGCGTACTCGACGTCGCGGTCGCGCTCAACTGGGAGGACTTCCTGCGCTTCGGTGCGGAGCTGCCCGTCGGCCCGTCGACCGTGGTGATCTACGAGGAGAAGACCGGCGTTGCGCCGGACAAGCTCCCGATCGTAGGCGTCGTGCCGACCGACGTCTTCGCGGTGCCGATCGCCGAGCTCGCCCGGAAGGCTGCCGGCACGGACATGGCCAAGAACACCATCGTCCTCGGGCTCCTCGCGGGCTGGTTCGACATCGCGCCGGAAGGCATCGTGCGGGGCATCCGCAAGCGCTTCGCCAAGAAGAGCGCGGAGCTCGTCGCGGCCAACGAAGAGGCGTTCCGCGTCGGCACCGAGTACGCGAAGTCGCACCCGCTGCGCGTGCCGCGCGTGCTCAAGCGCCCGCTCGAGAACACCGGCGGCAAGATGCTGCTCGATGGCAACGATATGTGCGCGGCGGCCGCGATCTTCGCGGGTTGCGAGGCGTTTGGCGGCTATCCGATCACGCCGTCGACCGAGATCATGCAGTTCCTCACGCGCGAGATCTGGAAGTACGGCGGCACCGTGATGCAGGCCGAGGACGAGATCGCGAGCATCGGTGTCGCGATTGGCTCCTCGTACGCGGGCAAGAAGTCGATGACGGCGACCTCCGGGCCGGGCATGGCGCTCAAGACCGAGATGCTCGGCCTCGCGACCATCGCGGAACTCCCGCTGGTGCTCGTCAACGTGCAGCGCGGTGGCCCCTCGACGGGGCTGCCGACCAAGCCCGAGCAGAGCGACCTCTTTCAGGCGGCGTACTCGGGGCACGGCGATGTGCTTCGGCCGATCCTCGCGCCGACGACCGTCGCGGACACCTTCCGGATCACGGTCGAGGCGTTCAACATCGCCGAGGAATACCAGACGCCGGTGATCATCCTGTCGGACCAGGAGATCGGCCAGCGCAAGGAGACCGCGGACCCGATCGACACCAGCCAGTTCAAGATCATCGACCGGCTGAAGCCGACCGCCGTCGAGCTCGAGAGCTACAACCGCTTCCGCCTCACGGAGTCGGGCATCAGCCCGATCAGCCACCCCGGCATGGCTGGCGGCAATTACCTCGCCTCCGGCATCGAGCACAACGAGCACGGTGACCCGACGGGCAGCGGCGCGCTCCACAAGCTCATGAACGAGAAGCGCTTCCGCAAGCTCGACCCGCTCAAGCAGCGGCGCGATCTCTTCGCCGTCGAGGGCGATGTGGACGCGGACGTCGCGATGATCGCCTGGGGCTCGGTCGCCGGCGTGTGTCACGAGGCGCTCGCCATCGCGCGCGCCGCGGGTGTGCGGGCCAAGCTGCTCGTGCCGTATCTGATCTACCCGATCGCCGAGGAGGTCTACGACGACTTCTTCGCGGGTGTGCGCGTGGGGCTCGTCGTCGAGCTCTCGCATCAAGGGCAGCTCTATCGGATCCTGCGCAGCTTCGTCGATGTGCCGCGCGGCGTGCGGCAGATGACGCGCAACGGCGCCAACCCGTTCCAGCCTCGTGAGGTGGCGGACGAGCTGATGAAGCTCGCGAGCGCTCCGGCCCAAGTTCGCGGTGCAGCAGCCAGCGCAGGAGTGACGCAATGACCACGAATCCGCTTCTGGTGGCCAAGGATTTCAAGTCCGACCTCAAGCCCATTTGGTGTCCCGGCTGCGGTGACTTCGGCGTCGTGCAGGCCATCTACCGGGCGCTCGCGGGCGTCGGGCGTCCGCCCCACGAGATCGCGTTCGTCTCGGGAATCGGCTGCTCGAGTCGCATCCCCGGATACACGACGGCGTACGGCTTCAACAGCGTGCACGGGCGCTCACTGCCCATCGCGCAGGGCATCAAGATGGCCAATCCCGACCTGCTCGTGCTCTGCGCGGGCGGCGACGGGGACGGCTTCTCGATCGGCGGGGGACACGTCGCGCACGCGGTCCGGCGCAATCCCGACATCACCTACATCGTGATGGACAATCAGATCTACGGGCTCACCAAGGGGCAGCTCTCGCCGACCTCGCCGTGTGGCCTCAAGACCGTGACCTCGACGTACGGCAGCTTCGAGCAGCCGGTCAATCCGCTGCTCTACTTGCTCTCGTACGGGGCAGGCTTCGTCGCGCAGGCGACGCCCGCCGACATGGCGGGGATGGCGTCGGTGATCGAGGAGGCCATTCGTTATCCGGGCTTCTCCTTCGTCAACATTCAGTCGCCGTGCGTCACCTACGGGCAGGAGACGCAGCAGGTGAAGGCGCATCGCTCGCAGATGAAGTCGCTCGCGAGCGTCGGGCACGACCCGGCGAACCGCATGGGCGCGTTCGAGCTCGCGTCGCACTACGGCGAGGAGCTCTACACGGGCGTGTTCTACCGGAACCCGACGCCGCCCCCGACGTACGACGCGCTGTTCCGCGGGCGTCAGGCGGAGCTGGCGACGAAGGTCCCGCGCGACCGCATCCTCGACATGTTCGTCCAGCGCTGAGCGAGGAGACACGCCATGACCACCAACGTGCAGGGCATCGACTTCAGCAAGCTCTCGCTGCGTGACGCGCTCGACCTCGCCATCCTCGTCGAGGAGGAGGCGAAGGAGCGCTACGAGGAGCTCGCCGAGCAGCTCGAGCAACACCGCACCCCGGAGGCGGCCAAGTTCTTCCGCTTCATGGTCGAGAACGAGGCGAAGCACCGGGCGGACCTCGCCGAGCGTCGCCGCGTGCTCTACGGGCGCGAGCCTTCGACCGTCACGCGCGACATGATCTTCGACATCGAGGCGCCCGAGTACGACGAGGCGCGCGCGTTCATGTCGCTGCGGCAGGCGCTCGAGGTCGCGTTGCGCGCCGAGCAGAAGGCGCACGCGTTCTTCGTCGGGGCGATGCCGAGCGCGTCGGACCCCGCGGTTCGCGCGCTCTTCGACTCCCTGCGCCTCGACGAGATCGAGCACCAGAATCTCGTGCAAGCCCAGCTCGACAAGCTGCCGCCGGACCCCGTGGCGAAGCCCGAGGACTACGGCGACGAGCCTGTCAGTCAGTAGGCGGCGGGGACGACGCAGCGGCTCCTGAGGGGGCGTGGGGCGAGGTGACTCCCGAAAGGCCGTGCGGAAGCGCGCGGCCTCGGCGTGTTACCGTCGCTGCCCATGTCGCCGGGGAGCCAGCTGGATCGTGAGTCTCGACGGCTCGCGGAAGACGGTCGTCGAGAGAGCAACTGGAAGCGCTGGGGCCCTTACCTCTCGGAGAGGCAGTGGGGCACCGTGCGCGAGGACTACTCTGCGGACGGGGACGCTTGGCGGTACTTCCCGCACGAGCACGCGCGGAGTCGCACCTATCGCTGGGGCGAGGACGGGCTGCTCGGCCTCTGCGACCGGCAGGGACGGCTGTGCTTTGGCCTCGCGCTGTGGAACGAGCGCGACCCGTTCTTGAAGGAGCGCCTGTTTGGGCTCTCGGGGCCGGAGGGCAATCACGGCGAGGACGTGAAGGAGGCGTACTTCTATCTCGACTCGACGCCGACGCACTCGTATCAGCGCGCGCTCTACAAGTATCCGCAGCGGGCGTTCCCCTACGAGGAGCTGCTGCGGGTCAACCGCGAGCGTGGGCGCGGAGACCTCGAGTACGACCTCGAGGACACTGGCATCTTCGACGATGGGCGGTATTTCGACGTCACGGCGGAGTATGCGAAGGGCGCGCCGAACGACCTCTTGATTCGGCTCACGGTAGAGAACCGCGGGCCCGACGCAGCGAAGCTGCATCTGCTGCCGACGCTCTGGTTTCGCAACACCTGGAGCTGGGGGCGCTCGAGCGAGGGTTATACCAAGCGACCTTCGCTGCGGCGGACGTCGCTGGGAGTCGTGTCCGCGGAGCACGAGAGCCTCGGGACGTATCGATTCTTCGTCTCGCCGCAGGCTGACGGCGCCGAGGTGCCGCTGCTCTTCACGGAGAACGAGTCGAACACTCAAGTGCTCTACGGAGTGCCCAACAAGGGGCCCGTGAAGGACGCGTTTCACGCGCACATCGTCTCGCGCACGCCGGGCGTGCTCGCCGCCGAAGCCGAGGGCACGAAGTGCGCGGCGCACCATGTGCTCGAGGTGCCTGCGCGCGGGCGTGCGGTGGTGGACTTGCGGCTGACCGAGGCGAGCCTCTGCGAGGGCGCCGACTTCGCGCCGTTCGGCGCGGGTTTCGCCGCGATCTTCGCGGAGCGCCGCGCGGACGCGGACGCGTTCTATGCGGCGCGACTGCCGCCGAAGTTGACCGAGGACGAGCGCAACGTCGCGCGGCAGGCGTATGCGGGGCTGCTCTTCACGAAGCAGTTCTTTCACTACAACGTCGGGGAGTGGCTCGCTGGCGACCCCGCGCATCCGGCGCCGCCGCCTGCGCGGCTGAAGGGGCGCAATCGAGAGTGGAAGCACGTCGCGACTCGCGATGTGATCTCCATGCCGGACAAGTGGGAGTATCCCTGGTTCGCAGCGTGGGATTTGGCGTTCCACATGATCCCCTTCGCCAACATCGATCCTGGCTTTGCGAAGGACCAGCTGATCCTGTTCTTGCGCGAGTGGTACATGCACCCGAATGGGCAGCTCCCAGCCTACGAGTGGAACCTCGGGGACGTGAACCCGCCCGTGCACGCGTGGGCCGCGTGGCGCGTCTACAAGCTGACTGGGCCCAAGGGGGCGCGGGATCGGCAGTTCCTCGCGCGGGTGTTTCACAAGCTCTTGCTCAACTTCACCTGGTGGGTGAATCGGAAGGATGCTGAGGGGAACAACCTCTTCGGCGGAGGGTTCCTCGGGCTCGACAACATCGGGATCTTCGATCGAAGCAAGCCTCTGCCGACGGGCGGACGGCTCGAGCAGGCGGACGGCACGGCGTGGATGGCGTTCTATTGCACGACGATGCTGTCGATCGCGCTGGAGCTGGCGCGGGAGGACCCGACTTACGAGGACGTCGCGTCGAAGTTCTTCGAGCACTTCGTGCACATCGCGGACGCGATGAACACGCACGGTGGCAGCGGACTCTGGGACGAGCGCGACGGGTTCTACTACGATCAATTGCTGATCGGGGAGCAGGCGGGCGAGCAGCACATCGAGCCGATGCGAATTCGGTCGATGGTGGGGATCATTCCGCTGTTCGGCGTCGCCGTGCTCGACGACGAACTGCTCGCGTCGTTGCCCGGTTTTCGCAAGAGAATGCAGTGGTTTCTCGACAATCGCCCGGATCTCTCGCGGCAGGTCTCGTACATGGCGGGGGGCAAGCGGCATGG
>CAIUAC010000250.1 GCA_903896985.1 uncultured Sandaracinus sp. | reverse complement strand
GGCAGAGCTCCAGCTCACGGCACGACGACGCTCGCGACGATGTTCTCCCTGAGCGCGTCGTCGCGGACGCGGGCGTCGTTCGCGAACACGAGCGCATAGGCGGGCGCCTCGCTCGTGTCCTCGAGGACCGCGACTCGCACCTCCCAAGTCCCTGAGGCGAGCCCCGCCGGGAGCCGCGCGGCGAGCTCGACTGCCAGGGTCGCGCCGGGCGCCCAAGCGCGGGTATCGGCGCCGAGGGACTCGAACGGCACGAGCGAGTGCGACTCGGCCCCTCGCCGCAGGATCACGCGCAGCCGTCGCGTGGAGTACGGCGGGGCAAATCCTACGTTCTCGAGCTCGAGCCGCACGCGCAGCACGCCGCTCGGGAGCACGCTGAGCGGCGCCTCGACCGCGCGCACGACGATGCGATAGCCGAGCCGGCGCCGGAGCTCGGGGAGGCAGCCCTCGGCGTCCCAGCGCGCGATGACCTCCGGCGAATAGCCCTCGTGAACGTAGGTGTAGCGGAGCGCCGCGAGCTCGGTCAGCGCGTTCGCGCAGTTCGTATAGGCGGGTGTGTCGGCGCAGGTCTCGCCGCCGAGCGGGACCGCGGACGTCGCGGTGCGGATATACGACTTCCACTCCGCGATGGACCGCGCGCCGTCGTAGGTGCCGGCGTCGCTCGCGTCGGCGAACAAGCAGTCGTCGTGAAAGCCGATGCGCGAGAGCTCCGCCGCGGTGAACGGCAGCTCGTCTCGAAAGCGCGGGCGCCTGACGAGGATCGCGCGCTCGGGCGGGACCGCGTCGAGCAGCGCTCGCAGCGTGCGGCGACGGTTGTCCGCGCTCGCAGAGAGCGACGTCCCGGGCGGGGCAAACTCCGCGTTCCACTCTCCCCACATCCCGAGAAACCCCGCCTCCACGAAGGCGATCACATCGACGTAGTCGTGCAGGAGACTCGCGAGCTGCGCGATATGCCCCTCGACCAACTCGATGCTCTCGGCGTCCGCGAGCCCGCACGGATTGAGCAGCCCGTCGTCGGCATAGAGAAACCGCAGGATCACGCGGCGTCCTGCGGCGCGGTGCGCGTCGAGGCGCGCGCGCAGCGCGGTCGACACCGAGGGTGGGAGTGTCGCGGTGCCGCACTGCTCGGCCAGCAGTCCTTGGACGAGGACGAGCGACGCCGCGTCGTTCCAATCCCACCAATAGAAGCCCCGATCGGGATTCCGCACCTCGGCGGGGTCCTCGGCGAAGTCCGTCGAGCGCACGAGCGCAGGCTCGGGCCCCGCGTCGTCGAGGGCGGCGTCGTCGGGCTCGCTCGCGTCTGTTGGCGTCGCGCCGTCGCGGCCTCCCGCGTCGCTGCGCCCTGCGTCGCGAGGAGCGTCGCCCGCGTCCGGCTTCGACTGCACGGCGCTCCCGCAGCCGACGCTGAGCGCGAACAGCAGCGCCGATACTCCGACGGTGTGCGCGCCGTTTCCACGCCATGCGTGCCGCGCTCCCGAGCCTCGCTCACGCATAGCGAATCCCCTCCACGCCGAGTCGCTCGCGCATCACCGTGATGGCCTCAGGGTTCGCGTCCACGAGCAGAAAACGTCTGCCGTTGCGCAGGCACGCCGCGCCCGTCGTGCCGCTGCCGGCGAAGAAGTCGCAGACGAGCCCGCCCGGCGGCGCCGAGGCGCGGACGATGCGCTCCAGGACCGCGATGGGCTTCTGCGTCGGATAGCCCGTCTTCTCTTTGCCGGTCGGGCTGACGATGGTCTGCCACCAGACATCCGTCGGCAGCTTGCCGCGCGCGGCCTTCTCGGGAGTGACCAGCTTGGGGGCCATGTAGGGGAGTCTGTCGATCTCGTCGCGGTTGAACACATGCTTCCCCGGAGTCCGGACGTACACGAGGATGTCGTCGTGCTTCGCGGGCCAGCGATCCCGCGGGCGGCCTCCGTAGTCGTACGCCCAGACGAGCTCGTTGAGGAAGCACTCGCGGCCGAAGACCTGATCGAGCAGCACCTTGATGTAGTGCGCCTCGCGCGAGTCGAGGTGCACGTACAGCGTGCCGTGCGGGGCGAGGACGCGGCGCGCCTCGCGGAGGCGCGGTTCGAGGAACGCCGGAAAGTCCTCGAAGGCGTCGGCGAAGGTCACGCTCGACGCCGCCTGATCGCGCACGCTGCGGTAGCGCTTGCCCCCGAAGCCGACGTGCTCACCGCCCTCATCGCGCACCGACCGCACGCGGCGGCGCTTCTGCGCGCGCCCCGTGTTGAAGGGCGGATCGATGTACACGAGATCGACCGAACCGTCCGGCACCCGCGCGAGCGCGACGAGGTTGTCGGCGTGCACGACGAGGCCGCGCTCGTCTCCCTCGGGGAGCGGAGGGCCGGGCGTCGCAGGGCTGAGCTTTGGGTTGCGTTTACGCACGCCGCCAGCATAGCCGGAGTCGCTGCCTTGCGACTGTTTGCGCGGAACTGATCTGCGTCATAGCGCGCTCCTGCCGAGGCGCGTAGTTGGGTTTTCCATACTCGCTCGTCGCTGTCACTGAGCGACCGAGAGGAAGACGAATGCTCTCCAAATCCGCGGCAAGGACCTTCTTCCTGGTCGGCACAGGGCTGTGCGCGACCGCCTTCATTCTGCTCACGCTCGACACGATCTCCCGCGTGCCGAAGCAGTCCCACGAGGAAAACCTCACGCCTGCCGTCCATCGGGGCAAGGATCTGTGGGATTCGAACAACTGCATGGGCTGTCACACGCTCCTCGGCGAGGGGGCGTATTACGCACCCGAGTTGACGCGCGTCTACGACCGCCGAGGGCCGGAATTCATCAGCGCGATGCTGCGAGATCCGGCCGCGATGTATCCGGGGCAGCGCCAGATGACGAAGTACGGGTTCAACGAGGCGCAGATCGCCGACTTGGTCGCGTTCTTCCAGTGGATCGGGAACATCGACCTCAACGGCTTCCCGCCGTCGCCCGTGCTCGCTTCGAGCGCTGCGCCGCCGATCGCCGGGGCCGCGGGCGGGCCGCCGGACGACGGTCGGCCGCGGGTTTTCGGGCAGATCTGCGTCGCCTGCCACACCGTCGCGGGGCGCGGCGGCAACGTCGGTCCGGTCCTCGACGGGGTCGGCGACCGCCGCGACGCCGCCTATCTGAATCGCTGGCTGCACGACCCAGGCGCCGTCAAGCGCGGAGCGCTCATGCCGAAGCTTCCGCTGACTGAGGCGCAGATCGCCGAACTCATCACCTATCTCTCGACCCTCCGTGCCCGGCAGGTGACCCCGTGAAATACAACTCTCAACGCGTCGCCTGGTGGTTCTTCGCGACCTGTATGCTGCTCTTCAGCCTGCAGATCATCTACGGCTTCATCATGGCCTTCGCGCACGTGGGGCTCGACGGATTGCATCCGTGGATTCCCTTCAACGCTGCGCGCGCTACCCACACGAATCTGCTCGTCGTGTGGCTGCTGGCGGGCTTCATGGGCGCCGCGTACTTCATCATCCCCGAGGAGTCGCAGCGCGAGCTCGAGTGGCCACGACTCGCCTATGTGCAGCTCGCGGCCCTCGTGATCGTCGGCGTCACGGCCATCATCGGCTTTCACCTCAACTGGTGGGAGGGGCGCAAATTCCTCGAGATCCCGAGGCCGCTCGACTTCCTCGTCGTCATCGACGTGCTCCTGTTCATCGCGAACATCGGCATGACGCTGTGGAAGAGCGAGCGGAAGACCACGACCGCGCTCGTGCTCTTCTTCGGGCTCTTGATGGCCGCGCTCCTCTATTTGCCCGGCATGATCCCGACCGCGAACCAGACGATGGACTCGTACTGGCGCTGGTGGGTCGTTCATCTCTGGGTCGAGGGTGTGTGGGAGCTGATCATGGGGGCGATCCTCAGCTATCTGCTGATCAAGCTCACCGGCGTCGACCGCGAGATCATCGAGAAGTGGCTGTATGTGATCGTCGGCCTGACGTTCCTCTCGGGCATTCTCGGCACTGGCCATCACTACTACTTCATCGGCACTCCGCGGTATTGGCTGATGATCGGTGGGACGTTCAGCGCGCTCGAGCCGCTCGCGTTCCTCGGCATGGCCTGGTACGGCATCTCGATGGCGAAGCGCGGGGGGCGCGCACACCCGAATCGCACTGCGCTGTCGTGGACGGTCGGTTGCTCCGTCCTCTCGTTCGTCGGCGCGGGCTTCCTCGGCTTCGCGCACACCATCCCGCAGGTGAACCTCTGGACGCACGGCACGCTGATCACGGCGATGCACGGGCACATGGCCTTCTGGGGCGCCTACGGGATGATCGTCCTCGCGGTCATCTCCTACACGCTGCCGCTGCTGACAGGGCGTCGCCTCTACGACGCGCCGTCTGCGACCTTCGCCTTCTGGGCATCGAACATCGGCATGATCTCGATGACGCTCGCGTTCGCCGTCGCGGGCGTGACGCAGGTCGTGCTCGAGCGCCGCGTCGGGATGGAGTTCCTGCAGGTGCAGACGGAGATCCAGGTGCACTTTTGGGGCCTGATCCTCGCCGCGTCGCTGTTCACGCTCGGCATCACCGCGTTCATCTGGAACTTCATTCAGCACGGCAAGCCCGTCGGTGAGCTCGACACTTCGCGCGACGCGGTCGAGCCTGCGGTCGCGTCGGCGCCGGTCGTCGCTGCCCCGAGCGGGGCGGAGTGATGGACGGCGGGGGCGGTGAGTCGGTGCGCGCGCAGCCTTACTATCGGCCTGTCGGACGCGAGTGCGACGTGTTCCGGTTCGCGTGCGAGCACCAGCTGCCCCTCCTGCTCAAGGGGCCGACGGGCTGTGGCAAGTCGCGCCTCGTCGAGGCGATGGCGGCCACGCTCGGTCGGCCTCTGGTGACGGTCGCCTGCAACGACGAGACGAGCGCGTCTGATCTGCTCGGGCGCTGGCTGATCCGCGGCGGCGACACGGTGTGGCAGGACGGTCCCGTCACGCGCGCCGTGCGGCAGGGCGCGATCCTCTACCTCGATGAGGTCGCCGAGGCGCGCGAGGACGTGATCGTGGTGCTGCATCCGCTCAGCGATCACCGCCGCGAATTGCACGTCGATCGGCACGACGAGACGCTGGTCGCGCCGCGGGAGTTCATGCTCGTCGCGAGCTTCAACCCAGGTTATCGGCGCGGTCCGAAGGACCTGAAACCCTCGACGCGGCAGCGCTTCGTCGCGCTCGCGCTCGACTATCCGGAGGAGTCGATCGAGGTCGAGATCGTCGCGCGCGAGGCAGGCGTCGAGCCCGCGCTGGCGAAGCGACTCGTCGCCCTCGGGCGGCGAATTCGGAGCCTCGGGGAGCTTGGGCTCGCCGAGACGGTGAGCACTCGCCTCCTCGTCGCGGCGGCGCGCCTCGTGCGCGCTGGGCTCCCGGCCCGCGCAGCGTGCAACGCCGCGGTGGTGCAGCCGCTCTCGGACGACCCGGCGACGCTGCGCGCGATGCAGGACGTCGTCGACTTGATGCTGTGACGTCCGATGGGCTGGGACGAGAAGCTCTTCGGCTGGATGTGGAGCGCCGTCCGCTCCGTCGGCAAGGCGCGCCCGACGGCGGCTGAGCGGGCGCGAGAGGCGACGCTCGACGGCCTGCGCGAGCGACTGCGCATCATCGCCTCTGCGCTCGCCGAGGCGCCGATGGAGCTACGCGAGGCCGAGCAACTCGGCGGCTTCGTGGGGCGCACGCTGCGGCTGCCGGCGCGTATCGCGCTCGCGCCGACGGTGGAGGGCAACGAAGAGCTCTATGTGTTGCGCGTCGCTT
>CAIUAC010000249.1 GCA_903896985.1 uncultured Sandaracinus sp. | reverse complement strand
GCCGCGTCGGGGGGCTGAACCGACTACGCGCCCGCGTCGAAGGGCGGGTCGAGTCTGGCGAGCGTGGAAGGGTGTTCGCCGCTGCGAATGTCCTATGCGCCGCGCTCGAACGCCGCCGCAGCTGGAGCGTCCATGCCCGCAGCGCTGGCTGCACCTGCGCCCCTAGGAGCGCCGGAATGCGGTGCGCCGTCTGCCGCTGACCGTCTACGCAGCCTTGGCGACCTCGAGGCCCAGGGGCTCGTCCCCGACGAGGAGTTCCAAGCGTGTCGGACTAAGACGCTGGAGGGGTCTAGCGCCCGGAGTCCGGTCAAGCGTCCCTTCTTGCAAGACGTCAATAATGGGACACAATGATGTACTGATGACCCCGTGCGACACTGCAGCCCGTGGCCTACGAGTTACTCCTGCCAGCGAAGCACAAGTCCGCGCATTGGAAGGTGAAGGTCCGCGACCGCGAGCGTGTGGAGCCGCCGCACGTCACTTTGCTGAACAAGACGCGCGTATGGCGCATCGGCCTCCGCGAACGCGCGTTCCTCGACAAGGAGCCGCCTCCGAAGGAGGTGCCCCGCGACCTCGTCGATTATGTGCTCGACCACCTACCGGCTCTCATTGCCGCGTGGAACCTGATGTATCCGGAGAATCCCGTGGAGGGTGAGCGATGACGACCAACCTTTACGTCGTGTCGGATGGCGGTAGCGCGCACGGTCGGAGCGCCGTGAAGGTCAGCTCGCAAGCGGCGGCGAGGAAGGCCTACGCCGGCAAGCACGCGCTGTGGCTCGCTTACGACGCGAGCGACCTGCGTGTGATCACCAAGGCGGTCCACATCTGCAAGAGGGGACATGCCTTGCTGACCATGGAGACGATCTCCCCAGCGCGGCGAGTGCTGATGGACGCATTCTTCTCGGTTGTCGTCGAGCCGAGCCCGGGCATGGCGCTGCTGCCCTGGGAGGAGCTGCGCGAGGTCGTCGCATCGAAGGACGCCCGCGACCTCTTCGTCGCCGCGCAGGCCCTTCCGGACGACGATATGCTCGTCCTCGTTCGCGGGGACCTTGGCTCGCTCGTCGTACCGCTCTCTACGTTCCGCCAGGCAAAGGGCGGACCCAAGCCAGACGCGGCTCGTGTCTCCGTCACGGACTACGGGCAGACGGTGTGCTTCGGAGAGTACGAGGTCGCCGCAGACGCGCTCCTCTACGAGTGTGATGCCGACGCACGCCGACGTCTGAAGAAGCGAGCGATTCAAGCTGATGCCACGCTCGGCGGGGCTATCCGTCGCCTTCGCAGCCAGAAGGGGATCGCTCGCGAGGACTTCGGCAGCACGAGCGCCAAGACTCTCGCTCGCATCGAGCGTGGCGAGACGCAGCCGCGAAGCCGTACCCTCTCGGTGATCGCGAGGCGGCTCGGCGTGCCCCTTGAGGAGCTGTCCGCGTACTGACGATCAACGGTCGGGCTCAGCCTGGCCCTCAGCCATTCCTACGCGCAGACCCGTACCGATCTGGAGGTCAAATGCACGCTCCCCGCCGCGCTCTTCGGCTGGCGCTACCTTCTCGACCGGCCGGGCTGGGTGCACATCGGGGGGCGTTTGGTGCCCCTTCGACGGGCATGGCCAGGCCCGCCCTTCATGCCCCAATTGCCTCCATCAGCGCCGCCCGGCCCCGCTCCGCGGACACCCCCAACGGCAGCGCACAGACGACCAGGTCCACCCGCCGCGGATCCCCAACTCCTCTCCGTGCGGCTTGTACTTCGCGTCGATCACGATGGTGCGGTCCGATCGAGCGAGGACGAGGTCGGGGAGCAGGGACCGCAGGCCGCCGCCGCCGCGCGGCTCCCAGTTCAGTGGAACTCGCGTCGCCTCGGTCCGCCCCGCACGCAGAACGGCGCCAATGCGGCGGCTCACCCCGTCGGCCAGGGACTCCACCCAGGCCTCGAAGAACCGCTCCATGTCGAGGCGCCAGGAGAGACCGGTGGTCTCGGCGAGGCCCGCCAGGCCCGTCTCGTCCGCTGCGCGCGATCTGGGAGACGGCGCCTGAGCTGCGCTTCGTGCGCGACTTCCAAGCGAGCGACCTCTGGGGCTTCTGCGCCGGCTGCTACTCCGCGAGCCTCTGCAGCGGACTGGGTCGCGCAGCTGCCGGTGCGCGTGAGCCGCGCGGAGGCGGCCGCGTCGGGGGGCTGAACCGACTACGCGCCCGCGTCGAAGGGCGGCGGCGGGCCGTAGGCCGGGAGCGGGCCGCCGAGGTCTGGCTCGGGGGGCTGGCCGGCGTCGAGCGGCGGCGGGCCGTAGAGCACCATCATGCCCGCGTCGTCGGGGCCGGCGTCGGCCGGGCCAGCGTCGACGCCCGGTCCGCCGTCCTCGCCGGGGCCGAGGTCGGGCAGCACCATCGCGGAGTCCGCGCCGAGGTCGGTCGCCGGGGGCGTGGGGTCGTCCCCGCAGCCCGCGACGGCCAAGCCGAGGCCGAGCGCGACGGCGGCGCCGAGGCCCGCCTTCGCCCCGCGTGGCCCGCGCGTGACGCCGCAGAACGGACACGCTGCCTCATCGCTCTGGATATGACGCTCGCAGCCGCTGCACAGGACAAGTTCCATCGGGCACGCCCCTCGCTCGAGTTGCGCTGAACGTAGCGCGTGCAGCGCGGGGCGCGCAACGAGGCGCCCCCGCCCGCTACCGCTCGATGAAGAGCACGCGCGCGACCTCTTCGGGCGTCGTCAGGCCTATCTCGAGCAGGTGCCGGCAGTTGTCGCGCATCGGCTGGAGCAGGCCCGCCTCGCGCGCGATCCGCGCGACCTCGGTCATGTTCACGCCGGTCGCGATCGCGGGCCGCAGGCGGTCGTCGATGCGCAGGACCTCGAACGCGCCGACGCGCCCCCGGTAGCCCTGGAAGTTGCAGTTCACGCAGCCGCGCCCGCGGAAGAAGCTGAACGCGCCCTGGCTCTCTTCGCGCGAGAACACGCCGAGCGGCTCGATCAGGTCGCGGTGATACGACGCGGGCTCTCGGCAGTACGTGCACACGCGGCGCAAGAGGCGCTGGCTGACGACGCCGAGCACGGTGTGCGCGAGCAAGAACTGCTCGATGCCCATCTCGCGCAGGCGCACGACGGCCCCGAGCGCGTCGTTCGCGTGGAGCGAGGTGAAGACGAGGTGCCCCGTCAGCGCGGCCTCGACCGTGGTCGCCGCGGTCTGCGGATCGCGCGTCTCGCCGACGACGATGACGTCGGGGTCCTGCCGCAGAAAGTGCCGGATCGCCGTGGAGAACGACACGCCCGCGGCGTCGTTGACCTGCACCTGCGTCAGCCCCTCGATCGTGTACTCGATCGGGTCCTCGATCGTGACGATGTTGATCTCGTCCTCGCGCAGGCGCAGCAGCGCGCTGTAGATCGTCGTCGTCTTGCCGCTGCCCGTCGGGCCCGCGACGATCACCAGCCCCTGCTGCTGCTCGAGCATCCAGCGCAGCGAGCGATACGTCGGCTCGTGCACGACGAGGCGCTCGAGGTCGATCAGGATCGTCGTCGGGTCGAGGATGCGCAGCACGATCTTCTCGCCGAAGCGCGTCGGCATCGTCGAGAGGCGGAAGTCGATCTGCCGGTTGCCGTGCGCGACGGTCAGGCGCCCATCTTGCGCGCGGCGCTTCTCGGCGATGTCCATGCGCCCGAGCGCCTTCAGGCGCGACACGAGCGGGCTGTGGAAGCGCGGCTCGAGCGACTCAGGGCGCTTGCGCAGCCGCCCGTCGACGCGGTAGCGCACGGTCAGCTCGTGCTCGGAGGGCTCGACGTGGATGTCGCTCGCGCCGAGCTCGAGCGCCTCGCCGATCAGGCGATTGACCATCGCGATGATCACCTCGCCGCTGACCTGCTTGCCCTTCTCTTCGGGCGAGGCGGAGGCGACGTTCTCGACCAGCTGCACGGTCGAGGCCTTCTGCGAGATGTGCTGAAACCACCGGTCGCGCTGGCCCTCTTCAGGCCGCAGCTCGGCGATCTTGGGCAGCACCCGCGTCCGCAAGAAGCGGTCGAATTCGGTGGCCTCGAGCGTCACCGGGCGCACGCGATAGGTGCGCAGCAGGCGACTGACGTCGTCGACCGCCGTGAGGTCGCTCGGGTCGACGAAGCCGACGACGAGGACGCGCCCGTTGAGGGCGAGCGGCAGGCAGCGGAACTTCTGGAGCTGCTGCACGGGGAGCAGGCTCCAGAGGGACTCGTCGGCGTGCAAGAGCGCGAGGTCCACGAAGCGCGTCGGCACGAGCCCGAGGTGCAGGTGCAGGCGCTCGGCGAGCGCGCGATAGAGCGAGACGCCGAGCCCCGGGTCGCAGACGCACGACGCGAGGATGGCGTCGCGCGGGAGCGAGAGCAGGCGAGACGGCACGGTCGTGCGCACGGTCTGCGCGTGCGTCGCGCTCAGCAGGACCTCGGCGAGCCCGACGTGATCGCCTGGCCCGGCGCGCAGCCCCGCGTACTCGAGCCCGTCCTCGGCGTCGCGGAAGGAGCCCTCGACGTGCCCGTCCAGGATCAGGAAGAGCTCCTCGACGGGCGCGCCCTGCAAGAAGAGCTGCGTGTCCGCGGGGACCTCGCAGAGCGTCAGATCGGGGACGAGCGGGGCGAGCAGCTCCGGCACGAGGCCAGCGAACGGCGCGAAGCGAGCCAGCGTCTCCAAGTCCATCGGGCCTCCGGGGTGGGTGCGCGCGGATGATGGCAGTTCTGGCGGACCGCGCGGGGCCGAAGTGGGGGCGTGCGTGCGACGCGCTGAGGGCCGCCCGCGGGTCGGCGCCGGTCTATGCTCCGCCGATGAAGCCACGCCTCACGCTGACGCTCGCCGCGCTCGCGCTCCTCGCCGGTTGCCCCGCGCAGGCGGCGCCGACGGCAGATGCCGGCAGCGACCTCGGTCGGCTCGACGGCGGCGGGGTGGACGGCGGCGGGGTGGACGGCGGCG
>CAIUAC010000248.1 GCA_903896985.1 uncultured Sandaracinus sp. | reverse complement strand
TCCTCGGCGGCGACGGCTGGGACTCGCCGCAGCTCCGCGAGATCGGCGGGCCGGACATCCTCGGCAGCTACTACTCGAACCACTTCGCGCCCGACAACCCGACGCCGCGCGCGCGCAGCTTCATCGCGCGCTATCAGCGCCGCTACCACGAGCTGCCGACCTCGCTCGCCGCGCAGGGCTACGACTCGGCGATGATGCTGTTCGACGCGATGCGCCGCGCGCCCGACCTGCGCCCGCGCTCGATCCGCAACGCGCTCGCCGCGACCCACGGCTTCGCGGGCGTCACCGGCATCATCACGATGGACGCGCACCGCAACCCCATCAAGCCCGCGGTCGTGCTCCGCGTCGCCGCCGAGGGCGACGTCTTCGAGACGATGGTCGAGCCGGTCTCGCCCGATCAGCTCGCCGCCGCGACGACCGCGACGCCCGAGCGCGCCGTAGACGACGCGAACCGCCCGCACGGCAGCGGTCTCGGCGTCTTCTTTCAGCAGCTCGTCAACGGGCTCAGCGCGGGCAGCATCTACGCGCTGATCGCGCTCGGCTACACGATGGTCTATGGCGTGCTCGGCCTGATCAACTTCGCGCACAGCGAGGTGTTCATGATGAGCTCGTTCGCGGGCTTCTATTGCGCGGGCTGGCTCGGCTACAAGCAAGGGCTGCCGTTCCCGATCGCCGCCGCCGTCGCGGTGCTCGTCTTCTCGATGGTCGCCGCCGCGGCGCTCGGCGTGACGATCGAGCGCCTCGCCTACCGACCCGTGCGCAACGCGCCGCGGCTGACCCCGCTGATCACCGCGATCGGCGTCTCGCTGCTGCTGCAGAACCTCGGCATCTTCTTCTTCACCGCGACGCCGCGCAGCTTCCCGTCGATCGTCGCGGAGTCGCGCTACGAGCTCGGCGGGGTCGTGATCACGAACGTGAAGCTCGTGATCTTCGGCGTGTCGATCGCGCTGATGATCGGCCTCGACCGCTTCGTGAAGAAGACGTGGACGGGCAAGGCGATGCGCGCCGTCTCGGTCAACCCCGCGGCCGCGCGGCTGATGGGCATCCCGGTCGACCGCACGATCACGCTGACGTTCGCGATCGGCTCGGCGCTCGCGGCGGCGGGCGGCGTGCTCTTCGGGCTCGATCAGACGAAGATCGAGCCGCTGATGGGCGTCGCGATCGGGCTGAAGGCGTTCGTCGCCGCGGTGCTCGGCGGCATCGGGAACATCCCCGGCGCGGTCGTCGGTGGCCTCCTGATCGGCCTCGCGGAGCAGCTGACGGCGGGCTATCTGTCGGCCGACTACCGCGACGCGATCACCTTCGTGATCCTCGTGCTCGTGCTGCTCTTCCGCCCGCAGGGGCTGCTCGGCGTCGTCCGGCAAGAGAAGGTTTGAGCGCCGCGGATTGTCTCGCGCGGCTCGCGCGTTAGGGTCGTAGCCCGATGAGCGAGCCCGTCCTGTGTGAGTCCTGCGGCCGACCGATGAGCGCCGCGGCGGCGCGCTGCCCGCACTGCGGCGTGGTGCAGAGCCGCGCTGCGGCGACGGCGGGC